>JAYVHC010000244.1:0-5503 GCA_043771575.1 Planctomycetia bacterium | reverse complement strand
CGCCGACATCCATGCCCAAAGCTTCGCCCAGACCCGCATGATCGTTCCATGGCGCCGGGGCAATCGTCCAAATTGAAACACCGTTGCGGTGCAGGATGTTGGCCCGGCCGGCAAGATGCAACTAGCCAAACTAATCGCGTCAGTAAAAGAAAACAACAGATTCGGAAACACGTGATGTTGCCAATATTGATTGGTCGGCTTGTGCCCAAGTGACTTCATGAATGCCCCTTCCATTCGCTGAAACAGAGCCTGGACGCGACTGTGAGGACTAAATGGGAGCGACGTTCCAAACGCGGTACGGTGCGCGAGCAAAATGTGCTCTGAGCGATCATCGCCCGGATCTGCAACAAAGGTTGTTGGATGTACCGTGGGAACATGATACGCTTCCAGCGAGTTCTCAATGGGAATCTTCCAGTTGACGGAGTATTGCGGCCACCATTTCATCGACAAAGTCCACTGGTCGCCAAAGTGCTGTTCGAGGTGACCATAGAAGTCTTCGCCCAAAAAATCGTCAAGTGGGCCTGCATCAGGTGACAGGTTAACGAAGACGAGTTGCCCAGCGGTCGCGACTGAGTATCGCGGCAGGCAAGGTCTTGGCGAATCGAATGGAACAAAATTCTTGGGCTGTGGAATTCGACCAGTGCTCCCGTCCTGCTGGTACTCCCAACCATGATACTGACACTTCATCGTAGTCGAATTGCCGGCGCGTTTGGAGCAGATGACTGCATGACGATGAGCGCACACGTTCGACAGAGCACGTAGTTCACCATCGAAATTGCGAATTTGTATTGGAGTGCCCAGAATATTCCGGGTTATGAAATCACCCGTTGCGGCGAGCTCCGCTGTTGTGGACACCACATGCCACGACTTTTTCAAAACTAAGTCACGTTCGTCCTCATAGGACTGATCGCACCAGTAGGCACTGGGTGGCAGCAGATGCGGTAAACGGGATTGGCTGACAAACATGGAGCATGCGCAGTTGTTAGTATGTGGTGAGCGTTAAAATGCTTGAGAATTCGGGATGATCCTGGAAGTGCTTACTTTTGAGTAAAACCTAGCTGGTCGCATCCGGCGGAAGCAACCCACCCCAAACACATCGGATGCACTGTTTACTTGGGGACCGAAGAGGTAGTCACGCCGGATTTTTCATCGACCTCGCGCGACAACCATACCACTTCATATTCCTTCGCATTCAGGATCATTTCACCATCGACACCGTATAACGTAAAATCAAAACGCGCGCGTTCGTGACTATGAGAGAGCAACTGTATGTGGACTTGGCAAGCTTCCCCTGGGCTCGGAAGCCGCCCGATTTCTAGACGACTAATCCGCACCGGCAATGCAATCCCAGCAGCAACCCGTTGCCAAGCCAAAATCCCGGTTGCGAATAGACAAGCGTCCATGGCTGCACTTGGAATTCTCCAGCCGCGCAAATCGCGTTTGGTTCCCGCCAACTCAATCAGCGCTGGAGCGGAGATTTTTCCCACCAACCCGTTCTCAAACAACGCAACTTTACGCAAACGTTGTAGCGGCCACCCGACATGAAATTGCGCATCGGTGGCGGGATAAGCGACGGGCAACCACGTCACCGATGACGGCAGCTGAACCATGACTACCTCCAACTTCTGATCACAGCCTACCGCGGCCCTCACCTTGAAATTGGTTCGGTTGGCTTCGATTAACCGGCCATCCCTTGAGAAGAAATCGCTTTGCAGTTTACAACTAGCCGATCCGTCTGCAGTCAAGCTCGATTCAATACGCAGCCTGCGCGGCGTCGGGCAAAAGAAACGCAACGCGCGCACGGCTTCCAGTTCGTGTAACAGGATGGAATCGTTAGTCGACAAATGGGCCGCAGCAGCTTCGATTAACATTTCAGCCGCGATGACAAACGGCATCAGCGGCGATCTATCAAGTGTATGTTCTGTCAGGAAGGGATCCTTGCCGGGATCAACATCCGCCGAGAAGACACGCACTGAGCTGTCGCCTTCGGCCGATGCAGGATCTAGCAGCGGCGTTTTGATGGAAGTTTTTCCTGAGCGATCGGCCACCGCATCAAGCGAATCTCCAGGGTAATACATGCGGTAGTAGCGATCATCGGTAATCAAGACTTCGCTTTCCGCAGAATCTCCTTCGAGTTCGGCAAGCAGGTGCTGCAAGCCTTCGGCAGCTGGCATGAAATGCATATCGATCATCTCGAGCGCTAGCCGGGTCTCGGGCTTGGTAGCCATCCCGACATCACCCCACGCATGCCAATGAAAGCCCACCGCTTTGACCTGCGGACGGCGCTGCTTGAACCAATCGATCTGCTTGATGAGCATTTCATTGGCCAGTGAATAATCCGTATGACCATTGGCACCGAAACGCCCCGAGATGGAGCCAAAACCAACAAAGTACTCGAGCGGATCCAGCTGCGTGGCATCCATGAGCGCTAGCGCCCCATCGACTTTCGCTGCAATACATTGATCGACCTTCTCAGGCTGCTTGCGATCAAATCGCGCATCCTTTCCGACGCCTGCTCCGTGCAATACACCTTGAATGGGGCCAGATATCGAGCGTACTCGTTCGAGTACGCGGCGCACGGATGCACGATTTGCCACATCGCAAGCGTGATAATAGGCTTCGATCCCTAAAGATTTTAAGCGACTTAGGGTGGCAGCGATTTCCAACAGCTTTTCTGTATCCTGCCAAGAGTGAACAGGATTTTTGCCTGCACTACGAGCTGCGGTCATGACCTCGGATCGCAATCGACGTAGTCCATCATCGTCCAGTTCTAGCCAACTTGGATCGATTTCTTGCTGCTCAGTCTTACCCAACAAGTGCAATTTTAGATCGTAGCGGCTGGCCAACTGTTCAGCCACATAAGCAGTAATGCCACGAGCGCCACCTGTACAAACCCAAGTACCGCCTTGCGGAATCGGCTTCACAAGACGTTGTACTGGCTTGCGAACGGCGCGCATCACATGTCGAATTCCACGCTGGTAGGACACTTCTGTATCATAGGACGGAATGCTCAACTCTCTCCATAGGTTTTCAACTACTTCCGCTGGCGATTGTTCCGAGTGAGTATCCATGATCTTAATTGGCAGCGTACGAATGCCTTGCATCCATGACTCGACCAAAATGGACTTCAGCAAACCCGCCAGCGCGCCCCCCTCAGCGGAATGCATTTGGCCGCTGATTCCAAAGTCACCACCTTGTGAGGTGATCGCTACAATGCTCGCGTCATCCGCCATCTTCGCTTCAACGATGCGATTTAACCAACGCTGGCAGAGCCAATAGTTACCCATGATCCCCTTGTTGCGGCGATTTCGCCAGCGAGTTTCATTTAGGGTAATTGCGGCATCGCTGTCACAGGGCGTCGTTAGGAATAGGTGCGCAATAGCTTGCGTTTTCCATAACTCTTCCAATTCTCCGGCCAGCCAAGTTGGATCCTCATGAGCAGCCAGTCTTACCACATTCAATCCAGCGGTACGAATTCTCGCTTCCAGCTGGCGGGCGATCGGATTGTCGCCGATGATCAACGTCGCCCCGCCCCAAGTCGGCTGCCTGTTAGTTGCATTACGCTGAGAAGCGGGGGCCATGCGAAGGACATAGCGCGACGCTACGGTCGCTCTTGCTACATCGCCTTGTTGGCTCGGTTGCGCGTCGGGACCAGACAATGCGGTTGGTTGAGCGACGCTTGCACGATGGTTGAGCCAGTAGTGGTCAAGACGCAGTACAGTATTGGTCAACTGAAAACTAGAATTTGCCAGCGACAGCTGGAAGCACCGATGCGCCTCGTCGAACTGCACAGTTAGACCTTGATGGCGCAAGTCGTGGCTCGGCATTTTCGAAAGCGCCGAACTTCGTTCAATAACCAACACACCTTCACGCGATTCAATGAGCGCTTGCTGGCCGGAATTTGCATCGAGCAATTTCACCCACCAATCGCTGGCAACTCGGATGTTTCTCGCGGACTTCAAAGCCTCGTCGAAAGAGCTGCCCAAGTCCTCGGAAATCCAGCGCGACAAAACTGCCTGCCCAGCCGCAGCGTTGGGTTGCGCGGAATCGAAAACGCCCCCGACTGCCAGCAAGTTAAGGTCATGAATGGCAGCCCCCGGTCGCAAGCAACCGGCTGGCATTAATTGGATCGTAGAGTGAGTACCGGACCGCTTGACGACCAAGCCAACGATTTCACCACCACCGTCGTGCAACCAAGCTGGGAGGTCGAGCGATGCCAGGGACTCACCTGCCCCTTGTCGCCATATGCAAGTTGTTAGTAGCGCCTTGTCTAAAGCCAGAAGACTCTGTTGCAAGGTTGCAGAAGTCTCCGCGATCTTTTCGGCGAAACCAAGGGCTGCGGCCGACTGAGTCGGGTTAGCAAGCGATGCTCCGTTGCCATTTTTCTTAGCCTGCGACTGCGGCGCGTCCTTACGTCCCACCATCGCGCGGAGGTTGCTTGCCAACGCTTCGCGATAGTTTGCGTTTGTGCCGAGCTCAAAGTCTGTGCTTAAGGCAGTGCCTACAGGAATGCTGATCACAGCTAAAGGCCAGTCGCTCGGGGTTGCCACTGTATCGTGCAGGGTTGCAGCCCGCTTGCGTGAACCAACATTGCCGTCGTCGGTCTGCGCCCCATGGCAATCAACGAAGTGAGTGTCTGAAGGATCGACAGACCTGGTCGCGGGCGCTGGCAGGTGCTTGGCAGGCGGCTCCGTGGCTGTAGTCGCTGTAGGCTGGCTTTGAAGCAAAGCGTCCATCACATCGCGCAATGTTCGGTAGTCGGCTAGCGACTGTCGGCCGTCGGCACTATGGGCAGCGTTTTGTGAATGACTATTGCGTCCGTTGAAGCTGAACATCTCGCGTAGTTCACCGAACAACTGGGCTTTCTTAATACTGTCGATTCCCAAGTCCGCTTCCAGATCCGCATCCAGTTCCACAATCTCAGCTGGATAGCCCGTCTGTTCGACTACAAAATCGATCAAGAACTGCTGCAATTGCTGCGGCGTGAGGACGAGACGCTCGTCAGTCAATGAATTTTGAATAATCTTCGCCGTAGGCCCCGAATGACTTGTCGGCGGCGCTATTGGCGTCTCTCCATAACTGGATGCGACAAACGCCTCGACTCCGCTGCGAGACACACTCGGCTGAGCCTCAACGACACTCGACGTCACATTCGCTTGCAGCCACTGGCCTTTACCCGGCGTCTGCTCGAGTAGTTTGGCAATATCACGCAGAGTCTTGTAGTGATCCAACGAGAAATTCTTCAGCGATTCAAGATCAAAAAACTCACGCAATTCACCGAACAATTGAGCCTTTTTGATACTGTCGATGCCTAAATCCGCTTCGATGTCCCAGTCGAGTTCAATGATTTCAGCCGGATATCCGGTCTGTTCCACCACGAAATCAATCAGAAACGCTGCGATGCGATCCGTAGCATTCTTCGTCGTTTCAACTTGGGGTGGGACCGATGGTTGTTCTGGAACTTCGGCGGTTCGATTCTTGACAGTTCGTAGAGCACTGACGC
>JAYVHC010000243.1:0-2443 GCA_043771575.1 Planctomycetia bacterium | reverse complement strand
CTCTGGAATAAACAACCAAGACGGTTCACAAGGACTTTAAAGTGGAACGGCTGGCATTTCTTCGAAAAACCTCACCGGAGCATGGATATGCTATACTGGAAGAGTCATTGTCACCAATGAGAACCCTTCATTTGAGGCGATTGGCTAGCATGACTACTTTAGTTGTGACGGATCCCATTGATGAGGACCAGATGGATATTGATCAGCTTTTCGCCGAATTACAGCGGGCGTCAGATGATTCCGAGCGGCAGTTGTTGGTTAACAATGCCCTTCGTTCGGGGGTCAATCTTGATCAGATTCGCGAAATGCTCGACTACATAGATGCTTGCGGTAGTCAATGTCGTTGCACTCGAAAGGACGTTGGTTCAAAGAGCGTCCCAGTCAGAAACCGCCGTAAATGGGGCTGGGCTTCTTTTTTTTCTCACTAATGGGCTCGAAAAGCTCGGTAGGAACCTCGCACTCCCGTTTCGAACGCTGGGGTGAGTTAATGTAGGGTGGGTTGAGGAACGAAACCCACCACGCTTGTCAATTGGTGGGACTGAATTCATTTGGTGGGTCTCGTGCCTCGACCCACCCTACAGGCATTTGGTGGGTCGCGTGCCTCGACCCACCCTACGTGAGCATCCCTTAGGAGCTGTGAATGAATGTGGTCGAGTCGCTCCGCGACTCGAAGGCGTTCACGAAAAGCTAGGCCGAAAATCAGACGAAGGCTCCGCGTTCCAGGGCTCCGAGTTGCGGAGCAACTCGGCTACAGTCCAGCCACTCACCGGTTAGTGCGTTTGACGACTTCGCCTTCCAACAGCTGCATCGCCTCAATAGCGGCGTCGGTGTGCGGGTAAGTTTGAACTATAGTCTGCAGGATTCGTTGGCGAAACGAACCCTCAGCGGCCTGGGCTTGCTGGAACATGGGCGCGGCTGCGGATTCTTCTTGCGATTGAAGCAGTTCGAGCTGCTTGAGTAATTGCTCGCGCTCAAGGGATGAAAACGAATCGGGAATGTATTGGAATCGCCAAACTGTTACTTGTTGTTCGCCAAAACCCGCGACCGCTTCACGTAACAGCGACTCGTTGCCGAGTTGGACAAGCAATTGGTAAGGACTCTGTCTTCTTGGTCGTCGAACACCTTCGGAGTTGAGCTTGAAGAAGTTGACCAGCACTGTGTAGCGGCCCCAAGGCGCATGGGTAATCCAGCGAACATTTTCGACGGGCTCTTCGCTTTCACCTTCGACGTTCATATCGACGTCCAGGATCCCGCCGCAGCGGGAACGTCGATGCACATGCGAAATGTGTTCACCTGACGGAGCGATTACATGGAGATCCACATCGTTGACATTTCTCCACGCCAAAGCGAATTGAACTTCGCCTTGCTTGCCCCCCGCTTTTGAAACTCGCTTTTGGATAGCCGCCACGGCCTGTGCGGGAGTTCCGGACAATGGGTTCTCTTTGGCGATGGATGGATTGGCAGGCGCTTGAGCGGACGGGGACTGTGAACTCTTTTCAGGTGTCGGTGGTGCCGGTGCGGGTTGCTTTGCAGCGCTGCCAACGGTCACTGACAACTGTGCTAGAGCGGGCAATTCCATGCTGACGGCTGCGGCATCCGCGGGCGACTCGGGCAAATCCGGCGTGACCTGCCAATCGCTGGCTGGAATCAGAATCATCTCGTCTTCAATTTCGTTTGTTGAAGCGACCAGCAGCGATGACTGCATTTCGACAGAGCCTGTGCCTATCGCGACCAGACTGAGAACAAACGCAATGGACAAGTGAACGCAGCAACTGACTCCCAAGCCTAAGAGGCTACCGCGGCGCTCTTTGTTCGCGTCGTGCCAATCGGCCCAGCCCTTTCGTAAAGGGGTTTGAATGCGTTTCAAAGTACTTTGGCCTTTTGCATTCGGAATTTATCCTTGGTCGCACCCGGCAGATGCGACCCACTGCCTGCGCTGATGAAAACTATTGTAGAACGATTATCCTCAATCTTTCCGGAGAGCACCTTGGCTCACTTGAACGTGTAAGTCCTTTGGAAAAATGCAAGTTGACTTGGGTCCGTTGCCCTTCGGCTGAACGGTTGGGGACAACCGTTCTACACTTTTTATCAGCCCACCCACTGTCTCAAGAGTCGCATCCGGCAGATGCGACCCACGATTGTGGCATAGGCTTCCAGCGCTTCCAGCCTGTGAATTTACTCCCACAGGCTGGAAGCCTGTGCCACTTGTTTCCCGCACGATGCAAAATCAATCGTCTTTTGGATCACCGATAACGCGGGTAGAGGGCGATTGGTAATAGATTACCACAGTGGACTCGACGATGATCTCTGGTTTCATCGGCAGGGCGTAGGACTTGTCGTCGGCTGCTTTGGTCTGGCCGGCGTAGTAGGTATTCTTGGGGCGATAAGCGAAGACGCGACTTCGGCGGTCGTCATAACGCGTCTCGAGATTATTCGCGGCTAC
>JAYVHC010000242.1:0-5887 GCA_043771575.1 Planctomycetia bacterium | reverse complement strand
CGAGGCACCTCCGGATCGAGAAGGTTGGCGCATCGAGATCTCGCCACTTGAAAAAGGGCAGCCCACGTTGCGGCGGTTGATCCTTAAAAACACCTCGATTGCCACGTCAGGCGATCTCTGGCAATTCACTCTGATCGATGGCCAGCGACATAGCCATATACTCGATCCCCGCAACGGACGCAGTGTTCGCGGTCCAATCGCTGCAACCATCATTTCACCCTCGGCGGCAGACGCCGATGCATGCGCGACAGCCGTATGTGTGCTCGGTCCGGCCGCCGGTGCACAACTTGTTCTGTCTCTTCCCCAAACAGAAGCCTTGGTACTAGAACACAGCGATTCGAATTCACCGGTTCGTTACATCGCGACCGAAGGGTTTGCAATGCAAGGCAATTGAACTCAGTTGCCCTACGGATCGCGGGCGTCTCGCCCGCAGAACCTGGTCGCGAATTGTTTGGCGTTTGACAGTCATTTAGCAGGTTGAGTCGTCTGCTCCGAAACCCGCGGCTAACGCCGACGGCTCACTAAAACGAAGCCTCTCACTTCACTCGCTGCCCGGCCGAAGCGACCCACTAGAAACACATCGGTGTAAGGGGCGTACGATCCGTTTACTTCGGTAATTTCAGAATTGTGTGCAGAAACACCGCGATGGTGGATCGATCGATCTCACTAACATTAGCGGCTTCGAGCTTTGCAAGCTTGTTGTCGAACTCGCTGTTCTGCAGCGGTGCCCCCAGCGCCATGAGTCGGCGCATTCCAACTACCGCGTCAGAAGAAGTGAGCGACCGGTTCGGATGAAAGTTGCCTGTTGCGTCGACTTGCATCATGCGGGCGGCGACCACTTTCAAGATTTCATCCGCTTCCATTGTGTCCGATTTAACGTCATGCATGACGATGGACGATTGCGGAAGCGATGGCAAATGAACGCTACGAGCCAACGCGCTGGCAAACTCACCGCGAGTGATCGGGGCATCGGGACGAAATGGGTGTTCGATGTTGGCTGGCATGAGACCTCGGAAAGCCACAGCCGCCAGCGCGGTGCGCCTGTCGTCATCCGGGAGATCGACAGGCACTTGAGTTGCTGAAGGCTTCAAACCGCTGGAAATCGGCGAAATGTCTAACTGAATATCCAGCAAACTGTAGGTCCATTGGTCATTCATGACACCGCCGAAAGCTTGCGTTGTAGGGCGTTTGCGAAACATGAATCGATAACCGTGCATGCTCTCGCCGTGATACTTGACCGAAATCGCTTGTTGCACGGTGCGGGAGTTTTCGGCAAGTCCCGATACCAGGGCGAAGGTAACCGCGCCGCCGCCACCAATGTCATTCAGCAAAAAATTTCCGTCGTACTCAAGTTTTTCAGCAACCAGCGGCGGCTTGGCAGCAGCGATAGTGAACTCACCCGTTGCCGGATTAAAGGAGTCTCCGTCGGTTAACATCGAAAGCGTTACGTTGCTGATCTTATAACCCAATGGCCCGTCTTCACCGCGAGCCGTCGGTTTAATGATTGTCACCGCTCCCAATCCCGCGACTCGAATCGGTCCCTGGCTGGAGACCAACAGTGCCGTATTTTCATCGATACCAAAGCCTAGCGGTACGCCACTGTCCGCTGTGGCTCGCGTCAAACGCCCCAACCGACCGCGGTACTGCGTGAAGTGCTGATCGATAATCCCCGCGTTGAAGAATCCAAAACCTCGCGTTAGCAGGAGACCACGTTGATCGCTGTGCGAAGTGATTCCATAGTCGAGCGTATCGAGCCCTTCGTCGATCAATTTGTCGTGTAAACCTGATACAGCCAGCATCGTTGCGCTCTGAGCCGAGGCGCCCGCACTCGAACCCGCAATCACGCCGCCACGCTCGTAGACATTGCGAATCTCAGCCAGCAGCAAAGTATCACTGCCATTCTCCTGGGTCAGTAATCGAACCAACCTACGTTGATCCCCACCAGCTAGATGAACTCCCGACGCGCTCCGGACCTTTTCCAAAATGCGCGCGTCATGCGTCGCAGAAGCAGCGTTATCGACATTGATATTCAAGACTTCAGAACGATCAGAGGTGACGCCGTAGCGGATCAGAAAACGACAAAAATCTTCCGCGTCGTGCGTCATGAGGCTCGCCGTCGGGAGCACGACAAACCTAGCGCTCTGAGCGCCTCCCGCATACTCGACGATCTTCTCAATCACCGAGGCATTGTCGGGAAGAAGTCCGCCGCCGATGATCACAAGATGCCCGCCGCCGCGGACATTGTTGTCCTGTGCATTGGAAATGATCCCGACTGACCAAGCGGTAAAGCAAGCCAAAACGCAAAGGAACTTCTTCATCGAGAACACTGTAAGTTCGATCACTATTAATCTAATCACTGTAAATCTGTTGATTGAGCAGCATCGTGACTGCTGCAATTACGGCAACAATTTGAGTCCAGGCACTTTCAGATCCAGCCGAAATACACCGCCACGATTTTCCGTGTCACCGATAGCACCTGTTACAAACAACTGATCGCGATTCGGACCACCAAAAGCGACGTTGCTGGTGGTCAAGTTGCCACCCGCATATCGCGCCAATAACTTGCCATCAGGGCTGAGCACTTGAACTTGACGCATGCCGTAGTGAGCGACGTATAAGTTACCCGCTTGATCTAAGCACATGCCGTCGGGTTGATTGTCTATCTGACCCGCAGCTTCGTCTTTCTTCGGCAAGTCCGCGAACAATTTCTTGGGACTGACTTTGCCGGGTGCCACCACATCGTAAACCCAAACGCGATCTTGTTGGCTTTCGGCAACGTATAGTTTCTTTCCATCCTGTGTCAGCACGATGCCGTTCGAAAACGCGTAGCCCGAATCGATCAGGTGCGTCTTGCCTTTCCCGTCCACGTAATGCACGGTGCCGATAGGTTTTTCTTTGCTCGAATCCCCTGGATCTGTAAAATAAAAGCCACCATTGGCCGAATCCAGGGTTAGATCGTTAGGCCCTCGCAGCGGTTTGCCATCGCACTCTTTCGACGCATGCGGAAGCAGTTTGCCATCGGCCGTTAATCGCAGGACCGCATGTTGACTTGCGTCGCAAACCAAGTGCATGCCATTGGCCAAAATTTTGTGACCGTTTGGCGCGCCGGTTTCCGCCCAAACCTGTTGCTGGCCATCGAGCGTAAAGCGGGTGATTGTCTTACCCCACGAAACGTAGCCCCTGCCTTCTATATCAAAAACAACGCCCTCGCAGTAGCTGGGAACCGTCAATAACGGGACGGGCTGTACTTTCGCGGGGTCTGGCAATTCGACTGCTCGGGTATACTGGCCGGCGAAGGTTAGCGCGACCAATCCTAGAAACAACCTGTGGGTAGAAGCTGCAAACATTTTGTGTCTCCGGAGCTTAAGTGAGTAGGACTTGTGGTGACTTGCAAAATGATTGTAACAAATCTCGCTGCTTGTGGCCGAGTTGCTCCGCAACCCGGAGTCGCTGTTTGATTATCGGCCTTCGTTTTCTTGAGGGCAGTCGAGTCGCGGAGCGACGCGACACATTTATTCACAACCTCTCTGGGGATATACAATAGCCCCGCTTCCAAATTTCCAAACGGCATCAATCACTATCTGGCTACCACTAGCAGACTTCAATTAAGTAAGTGAACTTCTGGGAAACTATGACCATGACATCGCATGCAACCAGGACGCAGGTCCCTAGAATCCTGTATGGAACCGCTTGGAAAGAACAAGCCACACAGTCATTAACTGAATTGGCGATTCAGCAAGGATTTCGCGGCATCGATACTGCCAACCAACGCAAGCACTACGATGAGGTGGCGGTGGGTGCAGCGATCGCCGCTTGCTTGGAGAAGGGGTTGATAACCCGCGATGAGCTCTTCTTGCAAACCAAATTCACCTTTCGGCACGGTCAAGATCAACGCTTGCCCTACGACCCTGACGCCCCCATTGAAACACAAGTTGCGCAATCCTGTGCCAGTTCTCTCGAGCATCTCGGTACCGACTGGATAGACAGTTATGTTCTGCATGGACCTAGTCGCAGCACTGGCCTTTTTTCCGAAGATTGGGCGGCTTGGCAAGCGATGGAAGAACTTCACGACAGGGGCAAAGTTCGCATGCTCGGAATCAGCAATGTAAATCTCGATCAACTTGCCGAACTTTTTCAACGTGCCCGAATTCGACCGCAATTTGTACAGAACCGCTGCTATGCAATTCAAAGTTGGGATCGCGGTGTTCGACAGTGTTGTGAAGAGAATGGTGCTATCTATCAAGGGTTTTCTTTGTTGACCGCCAATCGAGCTGTCGCGACTTCGACCCAACTGGCCACCGTCGCGAAACGCTACGATCGATCGCCTGCGCAAGTTATCTTTCGATTTGCGATGCACCTGGGCATGCTGCCATTGACTGGTACCACCAACGCTAGTCACATGCGAGCTGACTTGGACGTCGACCAATTCAATTTGGAAGATCACGAAATCGAGCTGATCGAAAATCTAGCGCTTCATCTAACTTAGTGGGCAGCGCCACTTTGCGTTGGAGTCCAGGCTTAGCCGCTTTTGCAGCATTCGAAATACAACATCGGGGTCATCCGGGATTAACGTGCGTAAGAGTCAGGCTTTGAGTTGGTGGGGCGCTCCTGCCGGGTGCGACCATCGCTGAGGCACGCACAATCGGGATGGCTTGTGACCCAAAAGGCTCGGCAGGTACCTCTCTCTCCCAACCGCAATACGAAGGTCATTTCCAGCGAATCTAGCACGCCCTTCGCAAAGCCTCAGAGCGTGCCACCGGTGCCACTCTGCAGGCAAGAGTGACCCACCGTGGGTCACTGCAATCACTTCCCTTGGGATGTGACTCCCATTTCCGTCAGCAGATGTTCTGCTCCATAGGCGACGCCAGTGATCCACAGCACATAGCGAATATCGACGCCGATCGAACGACTATAGTGGGTGTTCCAAGCGAAATCGTTGATCGTAGCTTCAAAACAGCGATCGAAATTCACGCCCACCAGGCGACCGCGGCTGTTGAACACTGGGCTGCCTGAATTTCCACCTGTCGTATCGGTATCGTAAAGGAGTGCCACAGGCACATCATTCAACTCCTTACTGCGAAATCGCTGGTCCTTGCCCAATTTGTATTTTTCAAGCACTGCAGTTGGTGTGATAAATGGATCCCGTCCCGTTGTCTTTTCGAGCACGCCCCGGAGCGTCGTAAGCGGTGTCTTAACGATTGCGTCAACGGGCGAATAATTCCGCACGCGTCCCGAAGTCAATCGCAAGGTGCTGTTGGCATCAGGTATGAAGTCGCGCGCGAGGAACTTCTGTTTGACATCGACGAGGGGACCGTAGAGTTGTCCAAGTCGACCTTCGCGGGCCTTTTCATTCTCTCGCAACTTCAAATAGGTTGGGTACAACTGAACAATCAACTGCAGTAGAGTGTCATCGGACTGTGCCAATTCTTCCGCCGAGCGATGGAGACAATCTTCAACAAAAGCGACATCTCCGAGTTTCGTTTTTGCAATCAACGCGGCCGCTTGTGCATCGATTTTCTCCGAATCTCCAAGGATCGATGACAGCGCAAAAATCTCTTTCGCTGCCGGCACTTTCGCCAATCGTTTTAAGACTCCCGCCAAAAGCGTTTGATCCGTTGGACCGTAGAAATCAGACATGGAAACTTTGAGTTTTTGAATCGATTCGGCATAGTTACGTTCCATGTAAGCGGCCTCACGATCCAAATTAGCTTTCGTTCGCTCCTTGGCCGAATCGTAAACAAAGAACCCAAAGGACGCCGCACGGCACGAGGATCGCACTTGGTCCAAATTAATCTCTAGCGGTGCGGCCTCAGCCATTTCGCTATAAACCGTTTGAATATCACGCAGTATATTCCCGTATTGCGATTTGCGAGCCGGATCCGAGTCG
>JAYVHC010000241.1:0-4311 GCA_043771575.1 Planctomycetia bacterium | reverse complement strand
CATCCCCTTCGCGCAGCCCCCAATCCGTTACATGGGACTTAGAAGTTCGAGTCAAACGCGTTTTGAATCCGTTTTGTTCGAGCAGATTTTTGATCGCGTGGCATATTGGCTGACCGGTCTGTTTGTCTCTCGAATGCCCCTTAACGAACAATGAGTTCGTTTTCCTGAGCATCTGCGGCATCGCGCTGAGGACGGAAAATTCTGATCCATTGATCGCAATTTCTAGGTAGTCTATCGAGTCGATTGCATTCTCCGAACAAATGCTGTCGACGGTATCTGCCATAACCGTTGCCTGTAAATAACCAGATCCGGTCGCTTCGATCTCGCGGCGATCATTGTCATTCTCCACGGTCTCGTCTAGAAGTCTGTGGTTACCGCTCCATTTTTTGGATACGAGAAAGGTCATCTCGCCTTTACGGTCGGCAGCCGCCCTATGTACAAGCTTAAGGTTGGAACACCCTTGAGAAACAGCCCAGGCCTGCAGCCTTTTGATATTGGTTTCATCAGCCTCCACGATGAGTGCCCGACCAGTTGGCCCAATGTTTCTGGAAATACGTCTCAAGGTCTCGGTTTGGGGCGTTCCAATCTGAACTACGATGTAACCCGGATAGATCATTAATTCGCGAGGGATGTTCTGCTTAAATCGCAACATAAACTCTCCGACCCAGCGGCGTGTAGTTCGGTTGGGGAGCAACGATCGGAAAAAACGAAGCAGCTCAAAGCCATAGCCCCTCAAGCCTTCGTTCTTTCGATACGGATTGGCAATCTCCATTTGAATCTTCGAGCTACTCATCAATCACCATTTCACATTCACGTTTTGGTTATCCCACTTCTGCTAAGACGGCTTCTGACAAATGAACTCGATCCACGCCTGCTGATCTAGCGTTTTGTCTAATCGGTTCAGTACAGCCCACACCTTGCCCTTGATTCCGCTAGCATGCGCTTGATTCATATTCGAGAATGAGGCCATCCGCGGAGGGAGCGTGGTTGTACGGATAACCTGCAAGCCAGTGCTTTCAATCGATGCTCGCAACGCTCGCTTGCTTCCCGAATGTCGCATGCAGGCGAAGCCCTTTTCCAGCAGCAATTTTGTCAATTGCGATGAGTTCAGGAGCGGTAACTTGGATGCGAAGCGGCTAAGTACTCGAGTTGTGCAATACGGATTCTTAAATTGGCAGACGAGCGTTCCAGCAGGTCGTAACATGGCCGTGGCTTGAGTTAAAGTGCGAAAGGGATTTTCATGAAGCTGCAAATTGCCCAGGATTGTTATTAAATCAAATGGGCTATCGGGAGCAGCGAAACTATTCATAGTTCCGACATGGATTTGAAGACCATACAACTGCCTCGCTTTATCACTTGAAACCGGTGATGGCTCAACTCCTGCGACCATGGCCATGGGGAAGCGGCGCCGCACGGAATCCAGTAGAAAGCCAGTCGCACAGCCTATGTCAAGCATAGAAAATGGTTTTTCAAAATTGAAATTTACACTCTTTTTTAGAATATCCACCAAATGGTCGCTAATTCCTTGGACCATCTTTTCATGTTGGATCCCATGCTCGGCGTACATGTTGCCGTGGTCATCCGAGGTATCAATGCTCTCGGAAAAAACTCGTTTAAAGTTCTCTGGATCCAAGGATGGTGCATCAGACGCGTAAGAGGTTACGACTTTCTCTTCTAAGAATTCCCGAGGGTCTTGAAAAATCAGGCCACACTGACAGCGTAGGAAGTGTCCAACGGCATGATGACGCAAGAACGTGCGCGACCTGCCGCTACACACCAAGCAGCGGTCATATTTCGCATGGTTCTGGGAAAAGGACATTCGGATTTTCTGCGGGCACAGCCAACGATATTTTGAAGAGCACACTTCGCCAATTTAAGTAGTCAAACTATTTATTTTCGCCAACCAAAGCAGATTCGTTAAGCTGCGATAATTCGCATTCGACGCCGTTGTTTGCAGTAAGTGCGTAGTGTGTGAGCTCCGGTATTGCATTCCCCAATAGCTTCAGTAACTCAAGATTGGGCTTTTCCTGAAGAATTGCATCCTTCAGTGTCATTAGCGTCTCCTTGACGTCATTCGCGTCAAAGGCACGCGGATTGGCAGCGAAAATCTTCTCGTGATGCGTTTCGACTGCAGTTTCCTCATCAAAATAGAGCTCTTCGTAGAGCTTTTCTCCTGGCCGCAGCCCAGTGACTTTGATTTCGATCGAATCCTGACGAAGTCCCATGAGTCGGACAAGGTCGTAAACCAAATCAATGATCTTTATGGGTTCGCCCATGTCGAGCACGAAAATCTCACCACCCATTCCAAACGCTGCCGCTTGGAGTACAAGCTGAGATGCTTCAGGAATGGACATGAAGAAACGATTCATCCGCAAGTCGGTCAGGGTGACCGGCCCGCCTTTGCGTATCTGCTCTTGGAATATTGGAACCACGCTACCATTAGAGCCTAATACGTTTCCGAATCTCACTACGACGAATTTCGTGTTGCCCGGCGTCTCCCGATTCAAAATATAGCGTTCTGCAAGGTGCTTTGTGGCACCCATCACACTGGTTGGATTAACTGCCTTATCAGTTGAAATGAACACAAAGTTTGAGACGCCATACTTTGATGACAAGTCGACGACCACCTGCGTCCCAAAGATGTTGTTCTTGATAGCTTCGCCAACATTTGACTCCATCATGGGCACATGCTTGTGAGCCGCCGCATGAAAGACTACTTCCGGCCGAAAATCGCGAAAAATTCCGTTCATCCGCTGAACATCTAGAATGTCGGCGACACAAGGCTCTATTTTGCAATTATGGGAACCGGAGAGCAGCTCGCGTTCGATCTGGAAAAGACTGTTCTCAGCTTGTTCCACCAGAATTAGACTTTCGGGCGCAAACTTCATCACTTGCCGGCAAATCTCAGAGCCAATACTTCCGCCAGCGCCAGTCACAAGTACCTTCTTGCCGCTGAGCAGATTTCCAATAGCCGCCGTATCAAGCACTACAGGAGGACGGCGCAGAAGGTCATTGATATCGATATCTCGCATTTTCCCCAACTGAGCACCTTCCATCACATCGCTCAATTGCGGAATCATTTTCAATGTTAAATCGGCGGTCCGACACTCGTTCATCAGGATTCGCAACTGGTCTGGCGTCAATGAACCCTCAGGGACCAGAACATGTCTAGCCTTTGCTTCCTTGGCAATCTCCTGCAGATCACTAATACTGCCAAAGACCTTGACTCCGCCGATGCGCAACCCTCGCTTGCCCTGGTCGGAATCCAGAAAGCCAACAATCCGAAATTGCGGCGCACGCTCGTTTTCGAAGTGCCTCATCCAGGTCGCACTATTTCCATTCGCCCCAACCAACAAAGCGCGTTTGGTGGAATCTCTTTTTAATGGAGCGAAAAAGTGTTCTCGTGAGAATCGCACGCATGATCGCAATCCACCGATGGCGCAAACCGTAAGCACCAAGTCGATGGCGATAATGGAACGTGGCACTCCATAGCTTCGATCCGTGAAGTACTCTATCGCAACCAGCAACAACGCAGAGACTAAAGCGGCTCGAATGATCGCCACCAAGTCAGAGAACGTAATGAATCTCCACCAGCCAAAGAAGCTCCCCAGGAAATAGAAAACCAAAAGCTTAGTGCCAACTAAGATCGGGAGCGATTCTCTAAACCGCTCCATCATGCGGGCGGGTATATCGAAGTCAAATCGCAACAAGAATGCAAGATACAGCACGGCTGAAAATGCCGCTGAATGTATAAGAAACAGCAGACCAATTCGAACCAGTCGCCAAAGCTTCTGATCCGCCCGTTCGCCGGCTCGGCAATCTTCTTTGTGCAAATTCAATGGCTGTAAGTTGTTCATAGTAAGCTTATTGTCAGGGGCAGACTTGATACCGAGGGGTAAACTGGGGTGAAATTCGCCTTAGGGTTATAAGTCCTGCTATACAACAAATATCAAACGCCTACTTCTGCTGGGGAACGGTAGTTGTTTTGCGGAGATCGGTACTCTTCGTAGCCTTCGTAACCATAGGAGTCATAACCATATTTGCTCGCGGAATCATCTGCGAGGTTAACCACAACCCCCAAAATCTTCGCTCCCACGCCATCCAGTATTTTCTTTGTGCGCTCGGTTTGTGGGCGGGACTGCGAATCGATTACAGACACCACCAGCAGCCCGTCGGTGAGCGGTGCAATAATCGAAGGATCCGTGACCGGGAGTACAGGCGGACAATCGAGAATGATATAAGAAAATTTGTCGCGGACACTCTCCAGGAACTGCTTGAACATGGGGCTCGAGAGCAGCTCTGCGGGATTCT
>JAYVHC010000240.1:0-13475 GCA_043771575.1 Planctomycetia bacterium | reverse complement strand
CGGGCATGTTGATTTTTGAAGTGCCGAAGGCAGACAGCGAAAGCTTTCGAATGATTCGCAATCGGCTCACAGCTTTTGACTATCTTTGGAATGCGCGTTTTCGCTTGACGAATTACGAAGTCCCAGCGGATCGGTTACTGGGCCCTCCAGGGAAAGGCTTGGCCCAAGCATTTAGCTCTTTGGCCAAAGGACGCGGTGGCATTTGTGTGAACAGCGCTGCCAAGATCTTCCGTTTGCTCGCACAAATCATTCTCGATCCAAACTCTGCGAGAGATTCCGGTGGTTTGACCAAACGCCATCAGCCAGGTGGCTGGGTAGCTTTTCGGAGCACGTTTGGCAAACCTATCGGGGATGCGCCGCGCATTCAGACATGGATTGGTCGCGCCACCTGTCATGCCTTGGCGAGTCGCAGCTTGGGAGACCTGTGTTTCCGATTGGCCGCTAAAGGGATTCGCGATGAGACGATGGGTATGGTCGCCAAAGTCTATGCCACGAAGGCTCTGCTGCAGACAGCCATCAATGTCTACCAAATTCAGGGCGGACGATCCGTACATACCGACGAAAGGCGGCAAATGGTTCGGGCCGTAGGTGAAGCTGCACTTAAGGAGGCGGGCCCCTTAATTGAGAACTACATTGGCGAGAATATGCATGAGTTTACCATTGCGACAGTCTATGAGGGCCCCAATCCTGTGCTAGCCGATGTAGGTGCTCCCAATGCCATGACTCGCAGTATTCGCGCTCAGTATTTGGAACCCATTGGATTGGCCGAAGTTAACGGCAAGTTTGGTTGGCTGGCAAAAGCCAGATTTGCTTGGTTCATAGCGCGAACTACTATGGGGTCTTGGAACCCATGGGCAGGTTCCCGTTCTGGCATCGCGAAATTCTTCCCAGAGAAAAAACGATTTGTTCAGCGTGCTTTGCGGCGCAATCGCATTCTTGGCAGGCGCATCCTGATAATTATAGCCCGCTACCAAAAAAGTTTCATTGATCAGAGTTTTCTGTTGGGAGACGAAGGCGGTATTTTTGACCAACTATGCGCCTCGCTAGCCTCCTTAGTTTACACGCTTTCCTTGGACGAACCTCACCGAGAGTACCTTCAAGTCGCCCGCGCTTTGGACTTGGAGGCGCGATTGCGGTTGAAAGGTAGTAGTGATTCTCCACAGCTGCAGCGCGCCTGGGCTGAAATTGGTAGACTGGTCATGCAGGCAGATTCGGCTTTATTCACTGACCTGATCGGTGAACTGGAGGTCAATGATATTCCGCTTGATCCACGTTTCATCGATCGTTTTATCTAGGCTTCTTTATAGGGTCAGACCCTTTTTGAGACAAAGCCTAGCAGACTTAAGCAATCAAGGCACTCTCGATGTTCATCCAACTCAAAGCTGCTTGCCGCTAATAACGATGGCACGCCTGATTTAGTTCTTCGTTCAGATAAGTAATAGGATAGATACTCGCGTAAGGGTGGCACACCCAGAGTCTTCGCTGGGTGTCTAGGTGGGCTCCATTTGCCGAAGGGAGACAGCCTGACTGGTGATGCAAGTCCTGCTCGGCAAGCAGGACCCACCTAAATACCTCCAGATTAAAGTTGGACGAAGCAACAGTCCAATTAGCTCACTCCCGCAGGATTAAAGTAGTCCGGCTCAGCCCCCGTTTTCCACTTGATATTGCAGCCAATGCTTGGTCGCTGAGGCTGTGGGATTTCTTTTCCAGCCAACAATGCATCGAGCGCCGCGCGCAAATCTCTGCCCGTCGGCACGGTACCTTGCTTGGGCCGTGTATCATCCATTTGCCCTCGATAGACTAACTTAAAGTCCGCATCGAAAATATAAAAATCCGGAGTACAAGCGGCTCGGTAAGCGGTTGCGACCCTTTGATCTACATCGTAAAGATAAGGGAAGTGGTATCCCTGCTGCGCAGCTTCGATCTTCATCTTATCGGGCGCATCGTCTGGGTGATTGGTAATGTCATTGCTGCTGATTCCAACCACGCCGACTCCCAGTCGCTGATACTCATCGGTCAGCTTCGCCAACTCCGGCGCGACGTGTTTTACAAACGGACAATGGTTGCACATGAACACGACTAGCAATGCCTTGTGGCCTCGAAAATCGCCGAGTGAAACGGTCTTGCCATCGTAATCGGGTAAACTGAAATCAGGTGCTGTATTACCCAGGGGTAACATGGTGCTGGCGGTACGAACCATCGGCTTTTTCCTCAGTTGTTTTTTAAAATAATATCTTGACCTTGGTCTACATCGACTCAATCAACTTTGTCAGCGTGCGGACCATGCAACCCGATGCGCCGGCATCAATGTAGTTCTTAGGCTTATCGATAAAAGCTGGACCAGCAATATCGATATGTGTCCAAGGCTGGTCGGCCACGAATTCTTCGAGGAACTTCGCTGCCGTGATAGCACCCCCCCAGCGACCGTCACCAATGTTCTTAATGTCTGCCACGTGGCTTTGAATCTGTTCCTGGAAATGCGAGTGCATCGGCAATTGCCAAACCAACTCGCCGACAGCACTCGCGGCTGATTCAATTTTTTCCGTCAAGGCGGCGTTATTGGTCATCAAGCCACAGATATCATTGCCAAGCGCTATGACGCAGGCACCTGTCAAAGTCGCTAAGTCGATAATTGCTTGCGGCTTCTCTTGCAAGGCCACGTCGAGCACATCCGCCAGAACCAATCGTCCTTCAGCATCCGTGTTCAGAATCTCAATCGTCTTTCCGCTACGCGCCGTCAGTACATCGCCCAGCTTGAAGCAACTGCCGCTGACCATATTTTCCACTAAGCCGACCAACCCGACAACCGGCGTCGCGAGTTTCAAACGTGAAATCGTTTGCATTGTGCCAAGCACGGTGGCAGCGCCGGCCATATCGCATTTCATCGTCGTCATTCCGTCAGTCGGCTTGAGCGACAACCCACCGCTATCGAACGTTACCCCCTTGCCGACCAGCGCCAGCGGCGCCGTTTTCTTTGTTCCCGCATAGCGCAATATTAACAAACGCGGAGGTCGAGCCGAGCCTGCGTTGACAGCGAGTAACGCGTTGCAATTTTCGCGCCGCAAGCGCAATTCGTCCCACACTTCCAGTTCCAAACCGCATTCAATCGCCACCACAGCCGCCCGTTGGGCAAACGCTTCGGGATACATATAGTTGGGTGGTAGATTCACGAGTTCGCGGGTCAGCAACATCCCTTCGCCTACGGTTACGCCACGCTGCACAGCCGCTTCTGTCGTGTGGCAACACGCGAGTACGTCGATGGCTTTTAAGTTCTTCTCAGCCCTAAAGGCATCTTGCCCAACGCAACCATTGATGGCTCCTGCCACACACGCAGCGGCCACTTCGTCAGTCATGCCGTTGAGGTCAATTGCAATTCGGGTCCGTGTTCGATCTGCCAATCGCTTCAGTGCGGCGCCGCCCACGCGAAATGCGGCGCCTTCATCGAAACTCTTCTCCGTCCCCGCCCCAACCACCAATACCGAATCTGCTTTCACGCCTGGCAAGTCATGAAGGATACTGGTCCTTCCCAGTTTGCCGGAAATTTCGCCTCGATCAAAAAGTCGCTGTAGCGCTCCGCCGGATACGGCATCTAAACTCGAAGCAGAACCGCCCAATTGCGGGCCATCGAATGCCAATACCACCAACGCCGAGCAGGAGATTTGAGCTGGAGCTTCGCTGAGGGCAAGTACTTTCATCGCTCGTTATTTCTATTCAAATTCAAAGATAATGCAACGCAATTTCGAAGGACTACAAGATAGCACTTTATCATTTGCCCGCTACTCCGGTGGTGGGTCGCTCCTGCCGGGTGCGACCATCGCTGAGGCACGCGCAATCTAGGTGGCTTGGGCCATACCTATCACCGCCCATCCCACACGGCAGGCTAATGAATTCACGTTACTTCAAGACCAAATTGGGTGGAGCAAGCTATCGACCCAAAAGCATGGGATTACAATATAGAAGTTTTAGAGCAGTAACGAGTGTTAGTTGTAGAACGATTGTCCCAATCGTTTGCAGGAGCAATTGGGTCAATTGCTCTGCTCTAAATCCCAACGATACGAATTGAGACATTTTTGGACACTTCTCGCCGATCGCCACGCGATTCGCAAAGCCTCAAAGTGTGCCACCCCAAAGTTAAATATGTCGCTTATCGAACTTAAAGATGTCAGCAAAGTCTACACGATGGGCGAAGTCGATGTGCATGCGCTGCGTGACGTGACGCTGACCATGGAACGAGGCGAGTACGCAGCTCTCATCGGTCCCAGCGGCTCCGGCAAATCTACACTGATGAATACGCTCGGTTGCCTCGATCGCCCGACCAGCGGAAGTTATCAACTGAACGGCCAAGAGGTCACTGGCATGACACGCGATCAACGCGCACGGATTCGCAACCGAGAGATCGGATTCGTGTTTCAAAATTTCAACCTGCTCGCGCGAACCTCTGCCATGGAGAATGTCGAACTTCCGCTGCTCTATGGCAAGGGACTCAGTCCAAGAAAACGCCGCGAGAAAGCTGCCGAAATGCTGCAGTTGGTCGGACTCGCCGATCGTCACGACCACCACCCCGGCCAACTTTCCGGCGGTCAGCAGCAACGGGTTGCCATCGCACGAGCTCTCGCTTCCGAGCCCAGTATTTTGATGGGCGACGAACCCACGGGCAACTTGGATACCCGTACCGCCCGCGAGATCATCGATTTGTTTCGCCGATTGAATCTAGAACGCAAGTTGACAGTAATTCTTGTGACCCACGATTTAGCTGTCGCCCGCAACGCCAATCGCAACATCGTTCTCCGCGACGGCTCCGTTCTAGTTGACACCACGGACTCAGCAATCGCCGCAGACGCCGTCGCACAAATGCAGACATTGTAAGCGTTTGCGCCGATTCAGCAGCGCTGTGCGCCACGGTGGGTTGCATCTGCCGGACGCGACCTCGAGGCACATGTTACGAATAACCCGTGATTTGATTGACGAAAGTGTATTACAGTGCCCAATTGGCTCAGCATTTGCCAACAGCCCCTAAAGCCCCGTGTTCTTCGGCGGCGTTTTCTACTAATCTCTACATCTTCAGATGTTTTGCACTTCTTCCCTGTTATCCCAAAGGATGTTCCATGGCCAAGCAGATCTCCCCTGAAATGGCTGATTACAACAGAGCTTTGCAGATGTTCCGCACTATGGAAACCGCGCGGAGGCGAATGAATGACGCTAGCATTGGGGGTTCGAAACGAAAGAAAGCCCAAAGCAAGTTCAAGGAATATCACGCCAGATTGACCGCGCGCGATTACTGCACAACCACCGCACCGAAAACTTAGTAGCATTTTGCCTGCTAGTGGTTGTTGCCGCGAGTTGCGTGACCACAAGTGACAGCAACTTGGTCGACCTTTGCGAATCCTCTTTTCGAACAGCAAGGTCGATTTTAGCGGTGAATTGCTTTGTCATACGCGCGAAGGAAGTTGGCACACCGATCAACGATCTCAATCCCTTGTGTTGGCAGAGGCTCCCAATGGCTTGAACAGTGTTCGCACGTCGCGCGATCGATACGACGACGCTGATTGCAGCGTGGACAGGCTTCGAAGCTCCGTGGTGAGTAAAGAGCCAAAATCGACAGCGGACCTGCAATTCCCAAAAGCAAGGCTGCCAATCCCCAGGCGAGCGTTGCAGCTATCGATAGGCCACGTCGCCTGCAGAGGTGAATCGTGATGCCAGCGCTTGCCGCCGTTGCAATCAGAACAAGTGTGCAGAACAACGTCAGCGACTCGCCCTGTGGTAGCAAAAGCTGCGTGAATACGGAGTTCAAGGATCGTCCGTTGGTGAGATCGCGGAGGCTGATAACGGCAAATGCAAAAAGAAAAAGCCCAAACGGAAGCAACGCAATGGCACCGATCACCCGCGATTGTTGTGCCGCTTGTGGTCCGATGTACGTCGAAACCTCCCATACAGAATTCTCATCACCGGTAACGGACGCAAAGAAACTCTGACCACCCCATTGTGTCGCGACCACCAGCTTTCCACTTTTGGTCAGGCCAAACCCGGGATAATTGCCGCCGAGTTCGGCAGGCAAGGCTGGATAGGTGTGGAGCTTTCTCATGGTCAATGTTGGCAAGCCACCGTTGGTCGGGATATCCAAAGTTGGATCGGCGTCCTTATTTAGCGCCTGATCGCTATCCGTTTTCCGTGCCTTGAACCAATGGTTGTCTCCCAGGGTATCATCGAGAGCGAACAGATGCAGCTTTTCTCCGGACTGAACCAATAGATAGTATCCCGATTCCAGACTATCGAGAAGAATTGCTGCGTGTTGAATGCGCATTTCCACCAGCGTTTCAATAGTCGCCGTTTGATGATTGAACTGATATATCCCATGGAAATCCGCTAAAAGCCAATCCAAAATATTGATCCCCTGCTTAGACAGAGATGACGAACTGGGAAAGGTTAGCATTGCCGGTTCAATGCTAAACTGCCCGCTTACAAGTTCACCTCTTCGATGAAATCCATTGCGCGTTATCGTCCCTTTAAACGGTGGAGTCTGCATGTGGTCATAAACAAGGATTGCGCCGCGACTGTCGCTGAGCATCGTGTCGGGCGAACGGTTTCTTGAAAAGTTGATAAACGGATCTTGGCCTTTAATCGCGGCAATATCGCTCAGCATGGAAAGATTGTGTGGTGTGAAATCCTTAGGTAACGGGCGATCTAAATCCGGTTTCGAGTTCGCTCGAAGTTGTTCTCCTGAAATAGCAACCTCTGTCACTTGATAGCCATTCGTTGAAGTGATCGAGTTGTAGCGATAGCTCCAGAGATTACCCGAATCATCCATTGCCGTCCGAGGGTAAGTGGCTTGCGTATTGGCGGGATTGTCCAAGAGTGACACTAAACAGGATGCTGCGAAGCCAATGGAAACTATGACGGTTGTGAATGCCCCAAGGCCAACGATCCAACGCCTTGATGGGTGATTAGCAATCAACGTCAGCGATGCAAACAGAGCAAATGCAACAGCGCTAATGACCGCAATGGGATACCAAGCTTCTCGGATCGACAAAACGGTTGTCGAGAAGACGAAAAGAACGCAGACGGTGCCTAGGAGCGGAAACAAGCGTGTCCCAAGCCAGCGTGCTTCGCGCTCGATCGTAAAGATCGTTATCGGATGAAGAACAAAGCAAAACGTACACATGATCAATGCCGGCAGTACTTGTGCAGGGCGAACCGGAAAGTACAACGGCCCGCTGTAGGCGAACCACAGGGCAACGCAAGTCAGAGGAACCACGTAGGCGCATGCATAGAGAATCGCCGCAGCAATCACCTTGCCATACAAAATCTGATTGCGTGTGAATGGCCGATGAAATAGAAATCCACGCTGGCTTTGACCCAAATCAAACCACGCTTGCGCTGCGCCGAGCAGTATCGCAAATACGCCAGCAGCCATTGAACTCATCGCCATCAGTTGTGATGACACCGCGCCGAAGCCGCCGCCAAAACTTAGACGAATCGGCGTAACCGACAGGACGCTGGCGCTGACCAGCAGCAGACCAACGGGCAGGAGTCTCAAATTCTCGCGTAGTTCTTTGGTGACGATAGCTTGCACGGCTAGGCTCCTGAAGCGGCTAGTAGGGAATTGGAATTGCGTGAGCGCGATAGATAAGCCAGCACCGCGTCCTCAAAGGTGACATCAATCGATTCGGCCGGCGAGTTGCTGGCGCGGTCGATAGCTGCAGTGGTCTCTTGATCGGCATCCGCAACTGTCACGATCGTTCGACCGCCAAGCGCTCGTGAATGAATAAGCCCAGGGATGGACTCGATTACCCTTGAGGCAGGCGGAAGCTCAAGCGCCCAAGCCGAAACGCGATTGCGGAAATCCTCTACTTCGGTATCCACGAGCAATCGGCCATGTACCATAATGGCCACACGATCCGCCACTCGCTCAACATCGTCCAGCATGTGGCTGCTCAGTAAAACAGTCCGGCGACCGCCATCGCAAAAGTCGATCAAAGTTTCGTTAAGTGCCCGGCGACTGACCGGATCGAGCCCCAGCGCGGGATCGTCGAGCACTAGCAACTCTGGTTCAGCCGATAGTGTAAGCGCAATGGAGACTCCGGCACGTTGTCCCCGACTAAGTGTGCTCGTTTTCTGCGATGGGTCAATTGAGAAGCGTTGAATCGTTTCAGCGAACAACGTGGCATTCCAGCGAGGAAAGGAATTTCTCTGAAATTGCTCGCATTGCCGGACGGTCATCCAACCGTAGAGAAAGTGCCCTTCGGCTGTGTAACCGATGCGGGCTCGGTCCTCTGGACCGAGTCGCTGTGAGTCTTTGCCAAGTACCTGACAACTGCCTCGCGTCGGCTCCAAAAACCCTAATAGCATACGTAAAGTCGTTGTTTTTCCAGCACCGTTAAGCCCCAATAGACCCGTCACGGATCCGAAGGGGACTTCTAAATCAAGCTGTTGAACAACGGGCACATTTCCAAAGTATCGCGTCAGTCCGCGAGTCGAAATGGCGAGATCACTGTTCATAGTCTTCTCCCTGGCTTGGTGCGTATTTATCATGTTCAAGTCACGCAAGTCGTTCCAAATCAGTTTGCCGCCACGCGCCGCCGCCACGCGCCGCCGCCACGATAGCAAGCGCCGTGGCACACTAATATTCCTGAGTCCAGAGCCTGGCCATCCTCAACTGCAAGCGCTCGACAATCTCCGCAGCAGAGAAATCGAGCGTCACGCCTTCGCTAATTGCCCCATCGAGAGCCTCATCCAGCCTTCGAATCCGTTCAGCTTTACTGAAAATATTTTTGCGTTTGGTCACATAGTAACCCCGCCCCTGCTGCGACTCGAGAACTCCATCACGTACCAACTCCGCGTAGGCCTTGGCAACCGTATTCGGATTGACAACCAAATCCTTTGCCAATTGCCGAACACTTGGGACAGCGTCACCCAATTGGACCTTTCCGGTAGCAACCAGCATTCGCAATTGGTCAGTGATCTGCCGATAGATCGAATGCGGACTGCCCGGCGTGATCGTGATCTGCATCGCGTCCTCCTCAATCGTTCGCAACTGCATTACTGTACTGTAATGTATAGTACAGTAGTCAGGCTGCATGTCAAGACGCACCGTGCGAAATTATGTGGAAAAACGATACTCAGTCAGGCAATTGCACTTCAAACAGCTGCGGCCAATTCTTGCCGGTCAAATAGAGCTTGCCGGTTACCTGGTCGAATGCAATTCCATTCAACACATGCTCGCGGCTGGGTCGCTGAGCCGCTGGGAAGAGTTGGCTCGCATCTAGCCACCCCAAAACCTCACCCGACTTCGGTGAGACCCGTGCGATATGGTCAGAATACCAGACGTTTGCCAGTAATTCGCCTTTGACAAATTCGAGCTCATTCAACTTGTCAACTTTGCGCGGGCCCGAATGGACGCGAATTTGCCTAACTACATTGAAATTCTCGGGATCAATCACGCGAATGTTGGACGTTCCGTCGCTCATGTAAAGGTACTTGCCATCGTTGGCCAGTCCCCAGCCCTCTTGCTGTGCATCCCAGCCTTTTCCAGCGAAGCGAAACGTGCCGATTTGTTTCAGCGTTGCTGCGTCGTAAATAAAACAGATTTTCTCGCGCCAGGTAAGTTGATAGATGTTGCCGTTTAGCAGCGTGATTCCTTCTCCAAAGTACTCTTTTGACAGCGGAATGTTTTCGAGGACTTTGCCTGTCTGCACATCGACTTTTCGCAAACAAGAGTTTCCGTACTGGCCGGTTCCTTCAAACATCTCTCCATCGTGAATGACTAGACCTTGACTGAACGCGGTTGCATCGTGAGCGTGTGTTGCGACCAATTTGATCGGCTTGAGTACTGGTGGACGGTCCTTTGGAAACGCCAGTGCAACCAAACTCAACAGCACCACGCAACTTAAGCAACCAAGCCCAACCCAAGTTTTCTTACTCATTCCTGGCCTCTTGGTATTCATTGCACGCGATCAATTGATTTTCTTTAATGGGGGTATAGGTGATTTTGAGTTTCATTTTCGCATTGTAGCTCAACTCGGTCTAGGGCTTTATCCAACATCTAACTGGGGTTTCAGAGTGGGGTTTCAGAGTAGAGCAATTGTCCCAATTGCTCCTAAAAACGATTGGGACAATCGTTCTACACTCTCGGCTCAAGCGTCCTCGCTGACGCTTCGGGTTACTACTTCAGCAGCCTGCAAGCGGCTCGTTTTGTCGCTCATCGATAATTGCCTGCAAAAGTTCGACCGTTCTAGCCAGCGCACCTTGGTGTTTCTTCACTAATTCCTGAGCCCGTTGACCGCGGTGGTTACCTGCCTCAGGTTGTTCGAGTTGCTGGCGAATCCAGGGCAGGATCTGCTCCAGAGAGTCAATCCTTGTTGCGCCGCCTCCAGCCAACAGGATTTCGCAGATGTCTCGAAAATTCGCTGAGTTCGGACCGAACGCGACATTCGTGCCATACGCCGCTGGCTCGATCATATTCTGCCCACCGCGAGAACCAAAGCTGCCGCCTACAAGTGCGACATCCGCTAGGCCCCACCACCAACGCAGTTCGCCTACGGTATCGACCAACAAGACTTGCCAATCGCATGCCGAAACAGATCCTTCAAGCAAACTGCGGCGGAGGGGATCGACGCCCATCGCTTGCAACTCGCGAAAAACCACTTCAAACCGATCCGGATGTCGCGGTACAATGAGTAATCGCAGAAGGGGATGCGTGTCTCGCAGAGTTAAAAATGCTTTAGCCGCAACGACTTCTTCTGGTGACTGTGTACTGCCTACGACCCAGACGACGTGCGCTGCGTCCAGTCCAACGAGCGTTCGCAACTGTTTTACCTGAGTGCAATGCCGATCGAAAGTTACGTTATCGAATTTCGTCGACCCCGTCACACACACTCGATCGTTCGACGCACCGCAGGCTACGAATCGCTCGGCATACGAGGCCTCTTGCGCGGCCACCAATCGCAGCTTGCCGAACATCGCATGCGTTAGCCAACTCAACCTCTGGTAACCTCGAAAGCTGCCCGCGCTCAACCTTGCATTTACCACTGCGATGGGAATCTTACGCCTCGAAGCTGCGCTAATCAGGTTCGGCCACAACTCCAATTCGACTAACACAATCAGTGTCGGCTTCAACGTGGCCATGACTCGCTTTACCGACCAGCTGAAATCGAATGGAAAGAAAAACAGCAAATCGCCCGGAAATAGGCTTTTCGCCAGTTGCATACCGGATTGCGTTGTCGAAGAAACGACAAACCGCAACGCGGGGTTCTTACTTCGCAATTGCTCAAGCAAGGGCTTAAGCAACTGGACTTCGCCGACGCTGACTGCGTGCAACCACACGACGGGATGATTCCCGATTCCGTTAACAACGCATCGGGGAATGTACCCCAGTAATTTCTGCGACCATCCTTGGCGATAGCGTCCTGTCGTCAGGGCCCGGAAAAACAGCCAAGGCGCCGCTGCGAGCAGGGCGATCGCATAGAGCAAATTCAGCAACCACGGCATCGACTATCAGCCTCCTGTTGTCCATCGTTGGTCGTTGTGGCTGCTCACTGGATTCCTGAATTGCCCCGTGGGCTACTTGCGACCGTGGCACGCCTTGTATTTCTTGCCACTACCACAGGGGCATGGATCATTGCGTCCCACTTTGACACCATCGTTCCGAATCGGTTCAACCCGCTGTGGTTCCGTTTTACCGGCGCGATCCGCTGCCGCTAAATCTTCTGTCTGCTGCTGCATGATTGGCGAGGGTGGTGCGTCGTGGCGGGCAGTGGTTTCGACCCAAGTGCTGTTTACAAAATCCTCGTCCAGATGCTCCATACGGAAGATTAAATCCGTCATGCGTTCTCCAATCGCAAACCACATTTGGCCATACATCCGCATGCCTTCGCGTTTGTATTCAACTTTGGGATCCATCTGTGCGTAGCTCTTGAGGCTGATCGCGCTTCGTAAATGGTCCATCGCCAACAGGTGATCCTTCCACGCTGCGTCAACAATGCTCAGCAAAACTTGGCGTTCCATGCGACGAATCTCGGGATGGAAGCGATCATCAATTGCCTGCTGCACATGTCGCTGGAGAGCTTCTTGGTCAAATTTAGCGAGCGCCTCTGGCTCAAGCTTCAATTTCAGATTCTCATCAAACCAGTTCGCCAGAGACCGGATCGTTCCATTGCCACCAGAAGCTTCCTTTACGGTCAACTTGGCATCGTGGCCTTGATAGAGTTGATCCACCTTCTCTTTAGCCTTAGTGGCTGTTGCTTCGGCAACTTGGTGGCTCACAATACTGTGTTTGACTAGCACTTCGCGAACATCATTCAGCGTATTACCGATAGCTTCGCTGCCTGAAATCGTGGCATTGAATCTGGATGAAGCCCAGTTGGCGAGCGATTCTTGATCCAGTTGAAATTGATTATTGCCGACTGCACGACCGAACCGAGTGAGGCCGACTAGTACGGGGTACTCAGATTCTTTTTGGCGATAGGCACTCTCAGCCAAGGCCGTTAGTCTCTTGCGAATCTCCTCGGGCTCTTTGCCACGCAGCTCTTCCATGCGTACTTCCAAACTGAACTTGTTTTTCATCCAGCCAGTCAGCATTTGCAGACCGTAATCATCATGCAGCAGCGCCTCACCTTCACTCAGGTCGACCGCGTGCAATTGTTCGTAAACGCGTTCAATCATCTTTTCATCGATGTTTGAACGCGGAATCTTCTTGAGGTCATTCGTAGAGTAGTTTGTGCCGTAACGAGTGTTAACCCACTTGGCGAGGGCTTCCCAATTCCATTCACTCTCGTCTTCGCTCTCGGGTAGATTTTCCTCGATCGCGTCCAGCACTTGCGTTTCGGCGGAACGCTCGGCGGCATCCTGTGCATATACTGCCGCAGTGCCTGGATCAATGCCGCGAAAGTCGCGAGGCTCCAATTGGCAAGCCAATTTCGCGCTGGCCCACTTTGTATAGGCTTCTGCGTTGAAAATTGCATCCGTGTACGTCTTAACGTAATGCTCAATTTGTTGCGTGATCTGTTCGAGTACTAACTGTCGACAAGTCACGCCTTCGAGGATCTGTTGGCGGTACGAGTAGATCCGCTTTCGCTGTTGGTCCATCACTTCATCGTATTCGAGCAAATTCTTGCGGATCTCAAAGTTTCGCTCTTCAACCTTTTTCTGAGCGGCAGTAATTCGTCGGCTCACAAACGAGCTCTCGATCGGTTCGCCGTCGCCCATGCCTAGTTTGCTCATCATCGCGCGAACCCAATCGCCAGCGAAAATTCGCATCAAGTCATCTTCGAGTGACAAATAAAATCGGCTGCTACCGGTATCCCCTTGTCGACCGCAACGACCTCGCAATTGAAGGTCGATGCGCCGCGATTCGTGTCGCTCAGTTCCGATAACGTAAAGTCCGCCGAGCTCTTTGACTTTTGTGCCAGCAACTTTCATCTGCTCGCGCGTGTCAATTTCTTTAACCAACGCTTCCCATTCTTCGCGCGGCACATCGAGGC
>JAYVHC010000239.1:0-2372 GCA_043771575.1 Planctomycetia bacterium | reverse complement strand
AGTGGCATCTTTTGGTCGAAGCCACGCGTTGTCGGAGCCCGCATGCTGATGTCAGCGAAAGCTGCCGTTTCGGCTGCTGCTTGCTGCATGATATCGAGTCGATAGCGACCGCCTCCCACAAGCACCTCTGACAAATGTGCAAGCGGCGCCTTGCCAACGCGCACGAACAATCCATTCCGGCTTTGCAGATCGGTCACAACCCACCGAGCTTCCCCCGAGATCACCTGGCGTGTGAGCGCGACGTGGCGCGACGAGATCTGTTCATCGTCCGGCAACAGCAAATCACCTTCTGTACGGCCAATAATAAATCGATCTGCTCGCAGTCGAAAAACCTCGCCCGAATTCTCTCCGTCGTCGCACATGATCAAGATAGCAGCGGGTGGACGAACGGTAGGTCGATAGGGTTGCTCTTGACGAGCCATCGTTGCCGACTTACCGCTTGCCTCCCGATGACGAAGTTCGGCGCGCACTCGCTCGATCTCTTCATTCGACTCTAGTTCCGTAACGGGAGGCAGGGCGTCCGGTTTCGGCTGATTCATGTTAGCTCCTGAAGCGTGATTGACGTGGCGACTGGATTGTATTGCAGGGCGAAGTTGCTGTCTGAGTTTGCGAACAAATTCGTCAGGCTCGACGTTGGCCGCTTCGGCCGCAATATCGGAACGCGCGGCAAGTTGCAATTCGATTTGCCTTGCTTCCGCATGAGTCGAGTTGCCCAGCATATTCTGACGAATCTGTTCAGGTGTCATTGTTCGTTCCACTCCAGTCTTTTCCTTGGCCCCTCCTCGCTCACTCCCCCATTTTGCATTTCATATTTTTCATTCTTAATTTGACACTTCTCGCTGAACACAACCTTGAGCAACGGGAGGGGCAACGGGAGGGCGAGGCTCCTGCCGAGCCAAGTGTGGTTCGGCAGGAGCCTCACCCTCCCGATTGCCAATATGCTGTATTTCAAGGTCTTGCAACAAGATGGTGGCGTTCAGCGAGAAGTGTCCTAAATTTTGCGATTTTCTTCTTCCACTTCGCGCCTTCGTCCGAGGTGCAGCATCTGCTGAGCCGGTCATCGCCTTGCCCCTCTTCCCTCTTTTTGCATTTTGAATTTGGATTTTGAAATTCTCTCCTTCACGTCCTCGCCATCGCTCACGCCCTCACTCCTCCCGCCTGCGACTTTAAAATGCAAAATGAGAAATGCAAAATGAGAAATACGAATTGAGTTAGCTAGTCATCGACCAGTCCCTTGGCTTCAACGCGCATGCGCCGGAGCACTCTCGATTTGGCAAGCAACACTGAATTAAGCGACATACCCAGATCGGTAGCAACTTTGCTGGGAGGTTCATCGGCTATCGCATAACGCTCAAATGCTAACCACGTTTGCTCTTGTACAGTGGGTCTTACCAAATCGATCACACTTTGCAGGACGGCTCGATCATGTTCTTCATCCCACGTTTTGGCCGCGATACTCATTGGGTCAGCCAGCGATTCAATTTGCTCCACAGACGCCAAAAACTCGGTGGAAGATTGCGGTTGCCGCTTGACCTTTCGTAGCGCGATTCGCAACTGATTCACTGTTACAAGGCGTAGCCAACTACGGAATGAACCAGCGCGCTGCCTTTGATACACAGGTAACTCCCGCATTAACACCATCACAACTTCTTGAACGACATCATCGGCGTGTGAAACGAGGACTGGATAGCTATTGACAACTCTTTCAATGAACGGACGGTAAATGGTAAGTAGCTTCTGCCAATCAGCGTCTTCACCAGTTTTGGCAAGTCGTTGAAGTAGGCTGACCGAAGTAGTCTGCATTTCAGATTACGTATCTATTTTGGGAATTGCGCCATTACTTGTTCTGCTCAGGATACTCTTCATCCCATTCGATACAGGCATAAAGTTTGTCGGCGAAATCAAAATCGTGCCAGCCTCGATCGGGTACATTTCCGGTTATCAAGCCGATTTGTGTATCTCGATCGCCGTTATTCGGCTGCCATGGTCCAAATTTGCCGGTATAACGCAGTGGACGATTGCGTTCGTCGAACCAGTTCAGGACTTTAGATCGGCGATGCGCAGCAGTCCAAATGCTCAGTCCCTTGCCTTCGTTCAGAATGAACTCGTTCTCTGCGCTGGAAGAAACGGTTAACAGGCGACCGCCAAGCTGTTTTGCAAGACACTGCGCACCAGTAAGGCACATCGGCTTATCTGACAAGTAATAGGATTTACCATTTAATATGATGCATTTCAGATCCGCTGGCGGTGCATCCTTAATCGCAGTGATCGGTGTCAGCCAATCGTTACCCAATCGGTAAGCACAACTGTACGGCTCGATTCCTTTGGACGTTTTGTCCGGCACTACTCGTATTTGAAAGCTGCGAAAATCA
>JAYVHC010000238.1:0-4640 GCA_043771575.1 Planctomycetia bacterium | reverse complement strand
CAAGCCGCTGAGCGCCCAACGCTCATCAACACTCGCGACCCCAGACCCGATATTCTGCCGCGCCCGTTTTACGACAATCACTCAGAGTTCCGTGCTCAGTACAACCGCCCTCGCTTCCTCACCGGTTGGCTGGCGTATGAAGTGTCACGCACCAGTCAAGAAGCCATGGTCTGGAAAGAAAACTATTGTGCAGGCAACTACGACCAACATCACATGCCTCCCGTCTACAAAACGTATTATTATCCCAAGCCTTGGGAAGCACTGGACGTCGGCGCACGTCCCGGTTTCGCTACTGCAGTGCCAAAAACGCAACGCGTTCCTGCTTTAACCGAAAGCAGGGGAGACTAGCCTGCGGAAGAGTTCATAAGTGCTTTGATCGCTTGAACCAGAGCGGCGGGGTTTTCGCGCCAAGTGACTTCTGAGCTGGCTTTGGTTCCGAGGTTTTTCAACTGACAGGCACCGGCATCTAGTTCTTGACTGCCTGCGATCAAAGCGACTTGGAATCCTCGCTGATCAGCATATTTGAGCTGCGCGGCGAGTTTTCGAGGTTCTGGATACAACTCCGCTCCGATGCCGGCGCTGCGAATGATCTGCGCCAGTTGCAAATAATCTTGCAAGCGATCTTTATCGAAGTATACGACCAGGACCGGCGCGGGTGTGCGAACCGGTTCGATCATTTTGAGCGTCTCCATCGCAGCCAGTAAGCGATCCAATCCCAGCGACGCGCCGATACCCGGCAAGTGCTGCTTGGTATACAGTTCTGCGAGGTTATCATAGCGACCGCCGGAACAAATGCTGCCGATGCTGGGCAGATCACCCAGGAACGTTTCGAAAATCGCGCCTGTGTAGTAATCCAAGCCGCGCGCGATCGAGACGTCTAATTGAAATCGTTCCGCTGGCACGTGGCAGGTCTGCATGGCTCGCACGATTTGCCGCAATCGCTCGACACCGGCTTCACCCAATTCGTTGCCAGCGACCAAGGGATCCAGCTGCGTCAGAATCTGGTCCACCGAACCCTGGATCTCGGCTAAACGCAATACCTGCTGAGCCTGATGCTCCGATAGGCCAGCCGCCTGCTGCATTTCCGCTGCGACGGCCTCGCGTCCTATTTTTGCAAGTTTGTCGAGCGCCCGCAGGACCGGCACAGATTTGTCGGTCAATTCGAGTTTCGCCAAAACGCCGCTAAGCACTTGGCGATTGTTGATTCGAATCGAGAAGTTCTTAATGCCAATCTCAAGCAGCAATTCGTGAATCACCAAGCCGGTTTCAATGTCCGCCACAACGGATTCGGTACCTATCGTATCAAAATCGCATTGTACGAATTCGCGGTAACGACCCGCCTGCGGACTCTCGCCTCGCCACACCGGTGCGATGTGATAGCGTTTGAATGGCGTACCTAGTTGCTGGATGTGTTGCGCGGCGAAACGCGCTAGCGGAACCGTCAGGTCAAACCTCATACCGACTTGTCGTCCACCGTGATCTTCAAAGCGGTACAGTTGGCGATCGGTCTCTGCGCTGCCGTTACCGGTTAATATCTCAAGGTACTCGAGCGCGGGAGTATCAATGGGACTGAATCCGTAGCGTCGATAAACACGCCGGGCGGTTTCCATAATCCGTTCGCGCGGCATCATGACTTCGGGCAGGTAATCGCGAAAACCCTTAAGAGTCCTCGGTTGAATCAGTCCACTCATCAGTGCGTCCTGCGTTGGGGGGTTGGTGTTGCTGCCTGTCCAAAAAGGGGTCTAACCCTCTCCGGCAACGACAAAGGGTCAGACCACTTTTCGGACAGGCTCTCAGTGGGTCGCATCTGCCGGATGCGACTGGTCTGTTATTACCATTTCAGCCCAAACTGATCGCCGCCCGCTGGACGCGTAAAGCCGCCCTTAAGTGGTCCGCGATGCTTGGGTAAAACAGATTTTGGCGATTCTCCTTCTACTTCGGGTTCAGGTGCTTGTTCTTTCACGGGCGCCGCTTGAGCCGCTTTCAGCGATAGACTAATGCGCTGCTTCTCAGGTTCAACCGACATCACTTTAACTTCGACGTCTTGCCCTTCCTGGACGACATTCGATACCCGCTGCACGCGATGATGCGCCAGTTCGGACAAGTGGACTAAACCTTCGATGCCCGTCGCTAAACGCACGAACGCACCAAACTCAGCGATGCGTGTCACGGAGCCCTTTACCACAGCACCGATTGGGAAGCGAGTTTCGATATCGGTCCACGGATGATCTTGCAGCGACCGGTAGGACAGCCCAATCTTGCCGGTCACCGGGTCGATCTTGTCCACACGTACTTGAATCTTCTGTCCTTCAGTCAGGATTTCACTGGGATGCTTGACGCGCTCATAAGACAATTGACTGATGTGCAGTAAACCATCCAGCCCACCAATATCAACGAATGCGCCAAAGTCCATGATCTTGCGAACAATGCCGTCGACCGCTGCACCAACTTCCAAAGCTGCCAAACGCTGTTGTTTCTTTTCTTCCTTGTCGCGTTCGAGAACGGCGCGACGCGACAATACTAAGTTGCCACGGCGTGGATTCGCTTCGGTGACGACGCACAATGCTTTCTGGCCAACGAACTCAGCCGTGTTTTCGACGCGGTACTCCGCGATTTGGCTGATCGGAATGAAACCATCAATGCTGCCGACTTTGCATTCAAGCCCACCGGTATTCGCGCCGGTGATCATGACTTCGATGATTTCGCCTTCGCGGAGGTCCGACCAATCGGCGACACTGATCGCGTTGCCTGGATTCGTCAATTCGTAAAGGCCTTCCTGGGGCAGAAAGCCGCGCACGATGACTTCTAATTGAGCGCCGATTTCGGGTAAGGTGTCAGCGAATTGCAGTTTTGGAATCATCCCTTCGTTGGGACCACCAAGGGCTAAGAAAACATGTTCGCCGTGGATCTTCACCACCGTAGCTTGAACGCGTTGGCCTTCTTCCAGCGTGTGAGTGAGCTGCAGCATGTCGTCACCGATCAACAGTTTGTCGAGGTCGTCTCCCAGCAACGCTGCGTCGATTTCAGCTTCGAGATCCTCTGAAAGGGGTTGGCGAATGGACGGTACAGCCACTTTCGAAGCGAAACTGATCGGTTCTTGGGCCGTATTGTCGCGACGCGGGCCTCGCCTGTCGCGCCGATCGTCGCGAGGTTTCTTCTGTCCGCCAGAACCAGAACCAGAACCAGAACCCGAACTGGGAACATCGCCAACTGGGGTGGTCTGTACGGAATCGCCCTCGGTCGCGGTTAGCGGAGACGTGCTCGCGGCAACGACTTGCTGGCGATCACGGAGCGCTGGTCGGTCGGCTGGCTTGGCGGTTTGCTCCTGGCTTTTACGCAATTCACGAATTCTCGCCAGGCTAATCGGGCCACCAGCGGTCGCTTCATTCGTTGAAGTGGGTTCCGGTGTCGCCGCAGCTGCTTGAGGAGGGGCGGGAACGACATCCGTTTCTTGCGGGTCCGACATGGATTTGATACCTGACAAAGGAGTTTGGAAAAGTCGACGGTTTGTTGCCACGCGTTAAGCCAACCGCGGCAAGGTATTCGATCACTACCTAGGGCTTGAGAGTCTAGATGTTTATTCTAATCGCACCGGATGCTAATCTGAGAAGCAATAGTCTAAACTTGTCGACCGTTCCTTCCAACGCCCTCGCACTTGGTTGTGACAATTTTCCCCCCGAGCTGGGCTGAAGAGTTGCCGATGAATTCTGCTTCCGATCCTCCACGCCAACCAAAACCGATCAAAGATCCGCCGATCGTGGTCTTCCAGCACGAATTTAACAATCCCTTGGAACAGCTCTGGAAGGCCCTGATCTCCACACTGAACGAACCCGCCTACGGCGCACAGCGGGTCTTTGATTTATTCACTTTGATGGCAATAACGCTGGCGTTTGGCTTACTTTTCGGTGCTCTGAAGGCACTCGGCGCCATCCCTGAAGTATTCTTCGGTGTAACTTCGTTTATAACTTTTGTCGCCATAGGTCAAATGCTCTTTTTTGGTGGCAAGAGCCCGCGGATTGCTTCATTAGTGGGAGGCCCGATCGCGCTGGCACTAACCGTGACTTGTCTTGGCATTTGGCACGGGCGTTGGGCGATTTGGGAAGTGGTGTGTTCCTCGCCCTTGGGTGCGCCCGCTGGCTATCTAGCAGGCGGCATGGTCGCAGGCGTCTTTCTTTTAGCCGATTTGCTGCGACATAAATTTACTCGGCGCGAAGACAAAGCGGAAGCGAATTTCTGGGACGAAGAAAACTGAAATCCGTAGTTGCGTCTCTCCGAGCGATTAGGACGTCCACCTATTCCGACAAAGCTAATGCTTAACTATGCATGCAGTGATCCTCAGAGAGTATGCAAGCGAGGAACACTTGTTTAACCGGTAGCCAGCGGCGACGGCACGGTCGATCGTTGTCTGCCCCAAAGACCACCCAACTTTTCACAGTCTAAAGTTTTCGGGTTCACAGACATCGGGCCCGTTAGCTCACTTCCAACCAAGGCGAAAAGTCAGCGCCGCCACGACTTTTTATGCCTGAGTAGGTCGCTGGCTAGAAACTGGAGCAAACCCTCGTCGATGTCGTTGGTCGAAATGTCTTGGCGGCTTACTACCTTCGAAGCGGTGGGTGAGTATTCACTCTCTTGGCGACGAG
>JAYVHC010000237.1:0-2041 GCA_043771575.1 Planctomycetia bacterium | reverse complement strand
CGTCCTTCGCAAAGCCACAGAGTGTGCCACCCTAAAATTAGAGTTTGACGCTCCACTAGTGCATTGTCAAACAAATAAACAGGGATGTCATCTTGCTGTGGCATAGGCTTCCAGCGCTTCCAGCCGGTGTATGGCAGTTGCCGACCCAATTCACAGGCTGGAAGCGCTGCAAGCCTAGGCGGCGGGGACGACTTATCCTTTGGCTCGGGAAAATGGACTATGATGAGAGAATATCACCCCTATACCCCGCGATGCGGCAAAGGCGAATGAAATGGATCGACGCAAATTTATGGCGGCTTCTGGAATGTGCACTGCTTCGGGACTGCTGTTGCCACGCGGTCTGCCGGGCGCTTGGGTTGACGATCGCAAAGCGGAAATGGCTTTGCCACCAGCGGGAAAAGCCGAGCACGTGATTTTCATCTGGCTCGGCGGAGGCATGGCTCAGATCGATACGTTCGACCCCAAACGCCGCGGTAACTCGAAGAATCGAGTGGCGGGGACGGATTACGATGTAATCGACACCGCAGTCGCTGGCGTCCAAGTTTGCCAACATCTAAAACGCACTGCGAATCGCATGGATCGGGTCACAGCGGTGCGAACCATTCATCACGAGATGATTGATGAACATGCGGCGGCCGTGTATTGGGTGCATGTCGGACGTCCAGTGAATGGCACGATCCAGTATCCTTCCATCGGCTCGACGGTCGCGCATCAACGCGGTTCGGGTGACCCATCCGCTCCAGCCTATGTGGTTATAGGGTACCCCAATGTGTCGCGGAGTCCAGGTTTCTTAGGAACGAAGCATGGTTACCTTTACTTGACAGATCTGAAATCGGGTCCGAGCGGATTGACCCGCCCAGATTATGTTACGTCCGAACGGGCGGCACGGCGTGAGCAGTTGCTAAACGCCGTCCGTCCCACAGCTTTGGCAGATCGAGCCGATTCGATTGAATTGAAAGCGTACGATGAAGCGCTGAGTGAGAGTATACGTCTGTCGAGTAAAGAATTCATGAGCGTCTTTGACCTGGCGCGCGAGTCAGCGGATACGCGCACGATGTACGGCGGTGAATTCGGGCAGCGTTGTTTGCTGGCGCGTCGTTTGACGGAAAGCGGTGTGAGTTTCGTTGAGGTTTCTCATAATCTCAATTTCGTCAATGGAACCGGGTGGGATACGCACCAGGAGGGGCAACAAAATCAGTGGACGATGATCGAGGAACTAGATCAAGCATTAGCCGCCATGATCGATGACCTCGAAGCCCGCAAACGACTCGACAAGACGCTAATCGTCATCGGAACCGAGTTCGGACGACCTGCCGAGTTCGATGGCAAAGGGGGCCGCGGTCATCAATCGTCAACCTTCAGCCTAGTGCTAGCTGGCGGCGGATTGAATCATCGCGGTGCCATTGGTGTCACAGACGAATGGTCCAAGCAAGTAATCGAACGTCCGGTTTCAATCCCGGATTTCCACGCCACAATTCATCATGCACTGGGCATCGACTTCCAAACCGAGCTTTACGATGGCAATCGTCCGGTGCCAATCACCGACGGCGGAAAGCCAATCGCGGAGTTATTCGTATAAAAACCGTTGCGGGTGCTTGACTGCTACTGGGCAAGCCCCCCCTAGATCGGCTAACCTTAGAAAAACACCTGTTTAAACGACTATTGTCTTGACGACTATCATAATATGCCGGTACAGTAGTAGGAATAATGGCTACTGACGAATCCCAAACTGATCGACTCCCGAAGTTCGATTCGCTGCAACAGCAAGCGTTTCTGGAGCTGTGGAGGACGTACGATTGCTTGAAAGCGGAAGAGGAATTGGTCTTTGGAGAATTTGGAATTTCGTCGCAGCAGTACAACGCGCTGCGGCTACTAAAAACTGCGTCGCCTTCGTCGCTGGCCGTTTCGGCACTTGGGCAACGCATGATTACACGAGCACCCGACATGACGCGGATGCTCGACCGACTGGAGCGTCAAGCTTTAATCGCCAGAGTTCGCCGCGACGATAACCGTCGCGTCGTGGAAGTAACCATCACCCAAG
>JAYVHC010000236.1:0-10335 GCA_043771575.1 Planctomycetia bacterium | reverse complement strand
TGCATAGGTACTATTGAAGTTGCGCCAATGCGGTGGCAGCGTGGATAAATAGGTCTGCAGTTCGAAGCTTGGCAGTGGTGGATGACCTGCGACGTACATCTCATGAGTAATGAACATTCGGCGTTCATGATCACCGATATGGCACGTGGTACACAGCTTGGCCTGCGACGGTGCGTCCATCAAATCCCGCATGCCCGCTTCTTCTTTTTGGGCAGGTGACAGCAGGCGCCAGGGCCTGTCGTTCGAAAGCCCACCGTGCAGGTCAACCCATCGCGAAGCTTCGCCCCGCTGATGACAATAGTTGCAGGAGATTCCAGGATGATGCCTGTTTGATCTCGCAAAATCATCGGAGGACGTGAGTTGCTTGGGATCGTACCCAGCGTGACAAGTTAGACAATTGTCGCGAAATTGATCGTATCCCTTCTCGGTTTCCAGGTCGTAACCGAGTTGTTGGCATAGCCTATAGCTGACTAAGTTACTTTCACCCAAAAAATCTCCGGTTGCTTCATTCTTCTTTTCATCGAGTTCGACTTGGCTGAGCGGTTCAATGCGTAGGCGGCTGACCGCATGCTTGTCACTTTGCAGCCAAGTCTGGGCTTCATCTAACTGGCAAAAATCCGTATCACGCCTCGCAAACGCATTGCCTGATACATAATGACAAATACCACATTTCCGGACTTCGGAATTTTCGCCCCAGGCTTGCAAGACGGCGTCACTCGGAAGCCCAGTGTTTAGCGCCTCGTTTTGCTGGCAGTGTGCGGGTTGCATCGTCATACCTAACGCCATACCTAATGCAATATTAATCGCGATGACGTTAAACGCGATGACGCGTTTCCAGCTGGACGACTTGGGCCAATTCGAAAGCGGGTAGCGCGGATCGATGATGAGTTTTGGCATCGCAAAAAAACCAATTCTTGATCAGAAAATGTCAGATGTTACGCTTAGTCAATTCTAGGCTTTATTTCAACGGGAGGGCGAGGTTCCTACCGAGCCTTTCTGGCCGCGAGGTGGATCTCCTTCGCTTGTGCACGTGCAATGGCCGCCCAATAAAGCTCCGCAGGAGCGTCGCTCTCCCGTTATGATGGATCGCACTACGAAAAGTTGTTTAGAGCGGTGGCTTCGCCTCCTCAATCGCAAACATCTTATCTGGATAGAGCACTAGTCTGGAAACGAGTGGGAACTGGTCGGAGGGAGCAGTTCCATTTCCCCGCGCAAGCTTTTCGAGTTCGTTTTGTCTCGAGGCGGCTGAATGTTCAAAGCTGGCTGGAGAGACTTTAAAAGATTTGCCGTAGTGGATTGGATATCTTGTTTAGGATCATCCAGCAGTGAGATTGAATGGGTGAATGGCTTGAAAAGAAGGGCCCTGCGGAGCTGGGAAGCTTCACTGAGGGCGGTAGTATCCGTGCTGTTCATCCAAGAACTCCGAGCTGCTATGACAGCCAGGTAGGTTTGTGCAGTAAATTCCCAGCTATTGAGTTTATCACGATCCGCCAGAGCAATTGCAGCGACGCGATGTAGGCTATTAGCGGAAAACCGCAGCATGTCGGCACTTGCTGAATGGCGCAACCAAGCATCCAGGTCTATGCGAGCGTTGTGTGCCGCGACCTGGACAGCCTCAGCTTCCGGAATCGCTCCAGCGCTCATCAGCTTGGACACGTGATCAAGCGAACGAGCGATTTTTTGCGTGGTCGGTGTCTCGTTACCTTGAGTAAATTCCTGGCTCAATAGCTGCTCAACGCCGAAACGATTCCAGCTAGAGAAAGTGGTTGCCGACCCTCGAGCGACCGACTCGTATTTCATTGCCCCAAGTCTCAAATTCTGGTGACAACTTGAGCAGTCCGATACGGCAAATTCGGGCCAAGTGCTCACGCTGAGGGACAAAGTTGCGCGTGATTCCAGCAAAGCCAGCGAAGCGTCCAGGACCGCTACTTGGCCAGCCAACCACAGTTTCGCTTCAAAATCCGGTGTCGCAGACTCTTCCGATTCTCGCCAATGCTTGGGAAGCATATTATGGAACGTTGTGAACTCGTAGTGCAACGCTGGGTGTCCTGCCGCAATGATGTCGTGATTCATATCTCGGTCGGAATCGCCAATATGGCATGCAGCGCAAACGCGAGCGCGTACGAAGAGGTCTTTGTTCGGCGCCAGTCCGATGGTCGCATTCGAGGCATTGTCCCGTTGCAGCCGATAGTGATCGCTGCGCCAATTCTGGGATCGTCCATGACAGTTCGCACAGCCAACGCCCTCCGCATTGAAGACACGGTGGTTCGGTTTGCTGTGGTTCAGTTCGCTGTGGTTCAATTTGCTGGCAGCTTCGTAACCGCGAGTACTGTTATGGCACGCTAGACAGTTGTCGAAAGCGACTGCGTTAACCATTTTTCCACTTTGCATGATGTTCAGCCGTTCCAACATGGCGAGCGATGAAGGGCTACACAGCGTGCGCCAAGACTTAGCATGCGGATCGTTTTCCAGCCACAGTGGATATTCTGCCCCGCGTACCGCTAAACTCTCAGCGATACCCGGTCGCGGACCACCGTGACAAGACGTGGCCGCGCAGGAGGCCGAGGGCTCGATCGACAAATCCTGGCGGCGGACGGGTTGCGACATCTCTTCGAGCCAGACAGAGGAGCTTCGCAAGGAGCTATCCTGTGCGGCAGTCACCTGCAAGCTCGCGCGCTTGGCAATGGGCTGACGATCAGGTTCGGCGCTCCGCACCGTCACTATTGATACAAGGCTGAAGGCGATAGCGAGGCAAAAATGTGTTAGTATCATTTTTTGGAACAACGGTTGACGACTAACGAGATGGTAGTAGGTAGCGACATTTCCCTAAGTCGGATACTCGTCGGCGATAAAGGCAATCCTAACATTCGCAACCTACCCGTTGCCTATCCGATAGAATCGCATCGGCTCGCGAGTTTCATCGTATAATAGTCCCAGGAAGTGCGTGGGTTTGGGAGCTCCCAATTCAATCTACTGAAAAAGTCCCCCAGGATCAGCGACCGTCCGCTGCCGGATAACCCTTCATTTGACCAAGAAATCGTGAAACTGGATCGAAAACAACTTGGAATTCACCTGCCTTGGGGTCTGATCGCAACGTTTATAACTGTTGCATTAGTAACATGGTATGTCGCGGCGAGCCTGCAGGCCGAACGATGGCTGGGAGGAGGAAGTGCTTCCGGCATTGCCTGCGGTGTAGCTGCTGGCCTAGTCATCGCGTTCGAAATGTTGCTTTGGCCGCGCAAGTACTTCCGCCGCTTGCGGCTTATCCCGGCTAGGCAATGGATGGCGGCTCATATTTGGCTAGGATTGGCGAGTCTTCCGCTCGCCATCGTCCATAGCGGATTCAATTTGGGAGGCATGCTACCTACGGTACTCATGATCCTCTTTGTGCTCACCGGGCTGAGTGGAATCTACGGTTTGATTTTGCAGAACATCATTCCCAAATGGACACTAAGACTTTTGCCGGCCGAAACCATCTACTCGGAGATTGATCACGTCTCAGAGCAAAGCCTCCAAGACTTGCGGCGCGCATTAGTCGCAAGTTGTGGCACGCGTGGCAAAGTCGGCAGTGAGTTGCTTGACACTGAGCCGGCATTGCCCATTCAATCGAGCATTGTGGTTGGCGCGGTCCGCGAGATCGGCTTAGTGCGGGGCCGGACACTGGGCACGAAAACCGTTGTAAGGCACACCGAAGATAGGGAAGTCCTGTGGAACGCACTCGATGAAATCGAACCATTCCTGGCGAAGGGCAAGAAATCAAACAGTCCCTTCACAAGCCAGGGCGTAGCAACAAGGTGGTTCAACGATCTTCGTCGCGATTGCAGCCAACATAGCGAAGCCGTGATTGCTAGCATGGAGCAGTGCTATCTACAGCGGCAGCAGTTTGATCTGCAGCGTCGCCTGCACCATTGGTTGCACGGTTGGTTGCCGATACATATTGGGCTCAGCGTGGCAGTGTCCGTGTTGCTGATGGTTCACATTGTCACCGCCCTCAAATACTGGTAGTTCTCAGAAACGGCAGGGAAGGAAAACTGAGGTATGTCCGAGCAGAGCGGTAAATCAAAAGCGCTGCGCATTCGCTTGGACTACTACAAGCACCGCGGGCTGCTGGATTGGACTCGATGGGCCTGCGTGAGTGTGGCCTTCATTTGCTCGGTTAGCTATGCGGCTTTTGTATTGGCAGGAGTTTTTTGGCAGCCTGGCGACTCGGGCAAATCGCGACCGAACTGGCTTGCCACCGCTGTATTGCAGGTCAACACTGGTCCGCTTTCCAAAGTGCATGCACACCTAGAGAAAGACTGCCAGCAGTGTCATGCAGAATCAGCATTCCGCCCTATCGCCTCTGATGCCTTCAAATTTGATGTTCGGGCTAGCCTTGATAGCTTGTCAGAAAAGTGCCAAAGTTGTCATTCAGTTCGGTCGCATGTTGCGATAAATGCGAATGCTGCCTGCGTTCTGCAAGATCAAAACTGTGCTGAATGCCACAGCGATCACCAAGGCCGCGATGTCAATCTGACAGAGGTTGCGTCGCGTAAGTGTACGAGCTGCCACACGAATTTGAACCATGTCGGTAGCGACTCTGCGAACTTGACAATCAATCCGAAAATCGACAAGTTTTCGGTGGAAAGCCACGCGACCCAATCGCAAACATTTCGGTCTTTGAGCAGCGATCCCGGGCACATCAAATTCTCGCATGCACAACACATGAATTTGGGTCAAGTCAAAACCGGCCGCCGAGGCGGCTTTCAGTTAAATATGATGACTGAGCGCTGGCGGGGTCACTACACGGGATTCGGCGAAAACGCTGTCGTACAACTTACTTGCAGTAACTGCCATAAACTGCAAACCCCGTCAGGCCAAGTCGCCTACGAGCAAATGTCAAGCACAGCATCATCCACGGACATTGAATTTTCGCACTTCTACGCGCCTATCCAATTCGACGAACACTGTACCGCTTGTCACCAGTTTACCTTCACGGGCCAGACCGCCGCCATGACGCCTCTGCCCCATGCGGCGACGAGAGAGGATTTTCGTCAGATTTTGTCAACACGGCTTTTCGGCGGAAAAATCAACGGCCATATAGCCACGCGTAAAGACGATGCTGTAGGCGCTGACGAATCCTCGGTTGAAAAATTAGTTGAGGCAGAGCTAGAGAATGCGGTGGATCGCATCTACTCCAGTTGCAGCAAATGCCATAAGGATCAGCCGCCGGAGCGAATCGGGCCAGCGACTGCCATGATTCCTCAGCGCTGGCTGCAACGCGGTTTATTTGACCACGGTGCCCACGCCAAGATCTCCCAATGCGCATACTGTCATGTCCTACCAGCCAGCGAAGAGTCTACTGACAGTTCGACCGTGATGATTAAGGGCCCCGAGAGTTGTACACCCTGCCATCGATCCGCATTGGACGATCGCCATGCCGCGCAATTGAGTAGCGAGGATCGTCAAATGCTACTGGGGAACGCTAACCAACCGAGCTTGGCGTCCGACAATTGCACTCTCTGTCATCGATATCACTGGTCACGGCCGCAGTCCAAGAATCAGCCTAATGTGATCGATTCTGAATTTACCGGGAACAAGCCGTGAAAATCAGAGACAAGTTGTTGCTATTACGGTCGGTCCTCAATGGTGGCATAGGCTTCCAGCGCTTCCAGCAAGTGAATTTACTCTCAAAGGCTGGAAGCCTATGCCACTTATTTTCCGGGAAATACAAGCCCGAAGCGCAAGCGAGTGAATCCGCGAAACTCATTCACTCGCATGCGCGTCGGGCTTGTACTGCGCAGCTAAGTGGCGCTGTCCAATTAGCGATAATTCTATGCGTTTTATTTGCAGACGCGGCTCGTGCAGATGAACCAACACAATACCTTACTCGAGCAAGCTGTGCTTCGGCGACCTGCCACGGCGGACTAGCAGGTCAGGGACCCGCCTGGAACAGCAGCTTGCGGAACTGGGAGGCGAATGATGGCTACCATTCCAGTGCTGGCCAAGTATTGATGAACGAACATTCCAAACGGATAGTGATGGCTCTTGCACGTGGTCCGGTTCAGGCTGGAAGTGCACCGGACGAAGTAGTCCAAGGCAGGATACTGAAAGAGCGCTGTGTAAGCTGCCATGCGCCAAGTCTCACCTCGACATCGCCTTTGGAAGACCCTCACCAGTGGCTGATCGGTATTCGTGAAGGCGTCGGTTGTGAAGCCTGTCACGGGCCAGCCTCCCGTTGGCTCTCGCAGCACAGCTTGATCGATCCCGACCCAAGCGAGTTGGCAGCCAGCGGGAAATTGTCCACCAAAGGTTGGTTGGACCGCACCGACAATTGTCTGAGATGCCACATTGGCTCGCGCATTCAAGCAGGCATCGTTCGTGATATGAATCATGACTTAATTGCCGCAGGGCATCCAGTATTGATGTTTGACATGAGCGAATCGCAATTCCACCTGCCCGCGCATTGGGAGGTAGCCAAAGCGAAACGGTTCCCAGCGGAGGGACGGCATTTGGCAATCCATTCAACGCAGCTGCCACTCCTGGAAAAAATACCGGTTTGTGAACTAGCGACTCCGAGCGAGCATTACCAAGCGAAGGCCCGCGCCCTGGTAGCGGTCACACGACTCTCGCTTGAGCGGCATGCAGCCAGTCATACGGGGCACGCCCCATGGCCCGAATTGGCCGAGTTCACTTGCTACGCCTGTCATCAGAGTATTGATCACCCCCTCGCTTACGATCCTACGAAATCTCAAGGCCTTACCTGGAACTCGTTTTACACTCAACCGGCAACTTTTGATTCGAATCTTTTTCCTACTGGCAATGGGCGAATTCAAGTCGGTGGCGAAGAAATGCTGGCCAAACTTTCCGCCCTGTTGAAGACCGCGGAAGCCATGCAAGCCAAGGAGGCTGACATGGTTACCTACCTCCGATCGGCTGCTGAACAATCAATAATGCAACACTCGAGGCCCGACTGGCAGCTAGCGGCAAGCTGGCATTGGAGTAATCGGCTGATGCTTCTGAACGCTGGAAAGAAACACGAAATTGGCTCTGACGCGCAGCAGGCTGTGTTGTCAGCTACCGATGCGTTAGAGCTCACGAGTATGCTCGATGAGTTCGGACGCAATCTGGAATTCAATTCGCCAGCCGCAACCAGCACCGTCGACTTGATTCATGTCGCTGCGCTTGGCCCAGATGATATCGATTTCAACCGACTGAACAGTTTGCGGGACCAATACCAGAGCATGCTTGCACGAATCATTAACCGTTTAGAGGAATCGCCAGTGGCTGGAGCCAACCGATGATCATTACTGCTTTGCTACAACGGCAAACTCAACGAGGCGGCTATTTGATGCCCGCTGATCTGCGGGCTGTAGCAGAGGAACAAGTTGTTCCTCTGCACCGAGTTCAATCACTAGTTTCGTTCTATCCGCATTTTAGAACTGCGCCGCCGCCGAAAGTCGCGGTGCATCTCTGTCGCGATATGACCTGCCATTTGCGTGGTAGCGTTCCTATGACCCAGCGAATTGAACACTGGGCTGAGGAGAAATACGGCAAGCAAGTCGAGGTTTGTGGTGTTTCGTGTTTGGGACGATGCGATCGTGCGCCTGCCGCGATGATCAACGAGCAATTGTATGTGCTTCGAGACGAAGGTGAATTGAAAACGATTATCGATTCGCATTGGCATGATCAGCCGCTTCCGCCGGACACCGACCGCGCATTAGCTGAGTTGAAAGTGGGTAAGTGGGAAATGGATGTTTATAACGGCACGTCGAACTATGAGGCAGTTCGCCGCTATTTAAACGATCCCAAACCCCATGACTTGCTGACATCGTTGGAGACCGCTGGATTGCTTGGGATGGGTGGAGCGGGCGGACGGACATTTAAGAAGTGGGCCGAGGTCATGGAGGCCAAGGGTACAGACAAATTCATCGTGTGCAATGCGGACGAGTCTGAACCAGGCACATTTAAAGATCGCGATATCATGCTGGCGACGCCGCACTTGGTCATCGAAGGCATGATTCTGGCGGGACTGGTCGTGGGTGCATCGCGCGGCTGGGTGTATATGCGACACGAGTATCCCGAGCAAATCGCCAGCATCACTGCTGAGATTGCCAGAGCCAAACAGTTGGGAGTGCTAGGACGCGACATGTTGGGCTTGGGCCGGAGCTTTGAGTTGGCCGTGTTTGTGAGCCCAGGAAATTACATTTGTGGCGAGCAGACCGCTTTAATTGAGGCCATGGAAAACAACCGCGCCGAACCACGTATCCGTCCACCAGAGCTGGTGACGAACGGCTATCAAAACCAGCCAACATTGCTCAACAACGTCGAAACTTTCGCTTGGGTGCCTGCAGTAGTGCTTCGGTCTGCTGGGCAGTGGTTTGCTGACCAAGGACGGAAAGTAGGTCCATGGGTCGGCGATCAAGCGAAGTCGATGAAGGGAAAACGCCTGTTTTCCATCAGTGGAGATGTGGCGCGGCCGGGGGTCTATGAAGTCCCAACTGGAATTCCATTAGGTGAATTAATCAATGATTTCTGCGGGGGAATGGCGGACGGAAAAGAAATTGTGGCCGTGGCTCTAAGTGGACCATCCGGTGGTCTGGTTCCGGCCACGATACCGATCAAATTGTTGAGTCGTGGGTTTGTCAAAGCCTGCGTGCCCGAAGGAGTGACGGAGTTTAAGATTCGCGAGTTACCGCTCGACATCAATATTTCAAGAGCCATCGGATTGATGATTGGAGCAGGGATCGTTGTCTACGGAACGGGCGCCAATGTGATTGCAGAGGCCCTAGCTTGTAGCCTTTTTTTTAGCAGAGAATCATGCGGAAAATGCGTTCCTTGTCGCATCGGATCGCAAAAGATTACCGAGATTGGCGCACAATTGTTGCGGGGTGAAATCACCCGATCCCAATTGCCAGTCATCCGCAATATCGCGTTGGAACTCGCACAAGTGATGACTGCCACCAGTATTTGTGGCCTGGGGCAAGTCGCGAGCAATCCCATACGAAGCGTTCTAGACTATTTCCCCGAATTGGTCGAGCAAGCCTGCCGTAAAATCAACCCTGTTACACACCCAGCCAAAGCTGCAGAAATCACTCCTGAGTAATCCCTATGGCCGATACACGGGCATCGCAAACTGACTTTTCCGCCATTCTCACCAGCGGCTTGGTTCCACCTGAAAACGAGGGGATGTTTGGAAGGGATATCAATGGAAGGCTGATGCGCGTAGAGCACGCCACCGCTAAGGATTTCGATGAAGATGTTCGCCTGAAAATTGATGGCCGCGAGCTTCTCGTAAAAAAAGCAATTCCCACCAAGGACAGCCAAGGCAACATCCTGCAAGGCGAAGACGGACAGCCTATTCCGCGGTTTACAACCATTTATGATGCTGCGACGCAAGCCTTTGTGCACTCTCCCGGCGATCGACATCCGATTCCCACGCTGTGTCACAAAGAACACTTGCCACCAGTTGGCGTTTGTCGTTTATGCCTCGTCGAACTCGTTGAATCCTCGGGACGCGGGACACGTAGGAAACTCGTTCCTGCTTGTATGCAGCGTGTTTCCGATGGAATGGAAGTCCACACCATTGAGAGCCTGGATGATACGGACGCTGCGGCACGGGTCAAAACTGCGTCCGGCGTAATCGCGGAATTGCTTATTACTGATCACCTACCACGGTTAACGGGTAACACATTTCCAAGCGGCAGCGAAGCCGGACCGGGTAACGAACTGGCTGCACTGGCCGAGCGACTGGGTGTAAGCGAAAGCCGCTATGCCCCGCGATCCATCGAGCGCGGACAAGACCTCTCGAGCTACATGATTGCAGTCGACCATGACCAATGCGTAATGTGCGGACGATGCGTCCGTGGATGCAACTACGTCAAAGAGAATCGAGTCATCGGCCGATCCGGGAAAGGCTACGCGAGCGTCATTGCATTCGACCTTAACCAGCCGATGCAAGAGAGCAGCTGTGTCTCTTGCGGTGAGTGTGCCGTGAGTTGCCCCACGGGTGCACTCGAGTTCACGCCGGGCTTTCTAAAAAACCAGGAGGACAGTGTACGGAATGAACTTGAATCGGAACGCAAGGACGGGCAGATCGTTCCGCCCACTGAATTAGCGAACCTACCATTGTTCCAGGGAATTCCCTTTAAGTTTCTGCAGTTCAATGCGTCCTCGGTTGTCCGCCGCGTACTCAAAGGGGGCGATGTATTGTGCGAAGAAGGCGAGTATGGGTCGACCGCGTTTATTATCATCAAAGGCAGTTTCAAAATATTCATCAGTGGCTCGCGCGGGGCTGTGCGAACGCAGAAAGCGGCTGGCTTGTCTGGATTCTTTGGGGGCCTGACTACCATGCTC
>JAYVHC010000235.1:0-7059 GCA_043771575.1 Planctomycetia bacterium | reverse complement strand
AAATGGCCGCCCAATAAAGCTCCGCAGGAGCGTCGCTCTCCCGTTATGATGGATCGCACTATGAAAAGATGTTTAGAGCTGTGGCGTCGCTCTCCCGTTTATTGCTATTCACATGGCAAAGATGTTTACAGCGGTGGGCTCAGCTCCTGCCTCGCAAAACCGTCACTTCATGGGTTAGATTAATTCACTGGAAAACCGCGATATCGCAGCAACGCTGAGATGTCGACATCGCGGCCGCGAAACGCGCGGAAGCCATCGGCGGGGTCGATCGTATTGCCAACTGACATGATGTTGTCATGCAGCTTTTTCGCAAGTGTGGGATCATAAAAACTGCCAGCTTCCTTGAACAACTCAGCGGCGTCGGCGGTCAAAGTATCGGACCAGAGGTAACTGTAGTAACCAGCCGAGTAACCATCGTCAGCGAAAATGTGCGAAAACTGAGGCGTGCGATGACGCATCACCAGTTCACGAGGCATACCGAGCGCCGCCAAAGTGTCGCGTTCAAAGGCATCGGGATCGATTTTGGTGTCGCCCGCAAGGTGCAGCTTCATATCAATCAAGGCGCTTGCCAAATACTCAACCGTCGCAAAGCCCTGATTGAACGTGCTTGCCTTCTCGATTTTGGCGAGCAGTTCCTTCGGCAGTGGCTGTCCCGTTTTGTAGTGCACCGCAAACTTGCTAAGCACCTCTGGAGTCGTTAACCAGTGTTCGTTCAGCTGCGATGGAAACTCAACGTAGTCGCGGGCGACGTTTGTGCCCGACTGAGAAGGATACTGGACCTTTGAGCACAAGCCATGCAGCGCGTGACCGAACTCGTGAAACAGCGTATCGGCGTCGTCCCACGAAATTAAAACCGTTTGCCCTGCGTCGGCTTTCACAAAGTTCGAATTGTTGGACACAATCGTCGTGATTGGCTTGGTCATGTTCTCTTGATTGCGGTAAGCGTTCATCCATGCGCCGGAGCGTTTGCCAGCTCGTGCGTAGGGATCGAAATACCACAAGCCGACGTGGGCGCCAGCTTTGTCGAGAACTTCCCAAACTCTCACATCGGGATGATATACTGGTAAATCGTTGATCTGCTTAAATTGAAAACCATACAATTCACCAGCCGCCCACATCATGCCTTCGCGGAGCTTTTCCATCTGCAAGTAAGGTTTGACTTCGTTGAAATCGAGTGCGTACTTGGCGGTACGAACCTTTTCCGCATAGTAGCGATAATCCCAGGTTTCAATGGTGATCTTCGCGCCTTCGGCGTCGGCAATCTTTTGCATATCGGCGACTTCTTCGCGGACGCGAGCAACCGCTTTCGGCCACACTTTCAACATCAGGTCCATGGCGGCTTGCGGCGTCTTGGCCATTTGTCGCTCCAGTCGCCAATGAGCGTGCGTTTCGTATCCAAGCAACTTCGCGCGGACCGCACGCAATTTCAGAATCTCAGCAATCAAGCCGTTGTTGTCATGCTTGTCACCGTTATCACCGCGACTGTAGTATGTTTTCCAGACCTTCTCACGCAGAGCTCGATTTGAGGCGTACGCCAAAACTGGTTCCATGGACGAGCGCGTGTTTGTAATCGCCCATTGGCCTGGCTTCTTCAGTTCCTTGGCGGCGTTTGCCATGGCCGAGATGACGCTTTCGGGTATGCCAGCCAACTCGGCTTTGTCTTCGACCCAGGTCACATAAGATTGCTCATCAGCAAGTATGTTCTGGCTGAAGTCTGTAAATAAACTTGCCAGCCGCGTGTTGATCTTCGACAAACGGGCCTTATCATCAACGCTCAGTTTCGCACCCTGTCGAACGAATTGTTTATAGCGTTCTTCGGCTAGTCGTTGTTGAATCGGGTTCAGCTTTTTGTATTCTTCGCTGTGGTAAACCGCTTCGATGCGCGCGAACAGCATCGCATTCTGAATCACTTTGTCTTCGTGTTCAGAGAGCTTGGGCATCACCGTCCGTTCGATATCGGGAATTGGGCCCAGGTTGAGATTCGAAGTGTAAACTCCAAAAAGCGTATTGAGCCTTTCAAGTGTTCGTCCAGCTGCTTCGAGCGCAACAATGGTATTCTCGAAGCTGGCTGGCGCGGGCTCGTTCGCGATCTTCTCGATATCCGCCTGCGCCTCTGCAATGGCGACATCGAATGCGGTTACAAATTCTTCTTGGCGCACAAGGTGCCAGGGGGGAACGCCACCGTAAGGTCCCAACCAAGGCGCAAGCATCTCAGCAGCGGGCATTGTTTTCTTCTCGTCTCTTTCCTGAGAGCAAACGTAAACCGTCGAACCGCTAACCAACAGCAGGACGGAAGCAATCGCAGATTTTAGAGTTCGTCTATGCAACATCGTGCACCAACCTCGAAGGTGTAAACTGATCGTCGAGGACGCAGCACTCGCTGGTCGTTCGATCGTTGCCTCCAAGCATAACCTCGCAACGAACCGCTGGGAACAGCCTGGCCGGTTCCGACCGACTTTCAATCCGCGCTGCGTTGTAGCTTGAGTTCATGGAACCAAAGATCGTCGTTAGGGACGTCGAGTTCAAGACGCTGGAATTTGCCGCGCGCGTCCGGGATAAAATGAGCCGTTCCGCCTTCGAACCAAGCAAATTCGTTGCGCCAACGGATTTCGAACGTGTCGTAGTGCAAGTGCTTCAGCTCCGCCACCAGAGCTGGATACGGGAGCAAACGCAAGATTAGCTGCTCCCCTTCAAGCGAAACAGCCGCATCACCGTACATTGAACAACGAAACTTCGCGACGTACTCCATTAGTGGATGACTGGGCTTCGTCCCAGCTGCCGCAGGTGTGGTAAGCTTCGCGATCTTCGCCGCAAAATCTTCACGCGACTTGCGAAACTTTGCTAAATTGTCTGCACTCCAATCCTTTTTATCGCCATCGAGTAGCACGTCCAAAGCTCGATAGGCAAGAAGACTAGTAATCGACGTCATGCTGTTCGTGAGCACAACAATTCCTAGCTTCTTTTCCGGAACCATCAACACTTGCGAATACATGCCGTCGTAACCACCACCATGTCCAACGACTTTTAATCCTTGATAGTCCGACAGAGCCCAGCCCAATCCATAGTCGCGAAAGTGAGTCGATGGAAAGCGTTGCGAGGGTGTACTCTCGAGCTTGATCGGGGTGTAGGCTTGCCACATTTCATGGGACGCGGTCGCACTGAAAATGCGTCGTTTGCTATCCACTTCACCTTGCCGCAACTGTAGCCGTAACCAACGCGACATATCATCTGCACTTGAAATGACTCCGCCGGCCGCAGCCATCGCATCCCAGTTCATCCACGGCATTGGTTGCGAACGATCGAGGTGCGTTTTGTGTGGCGAGGCATAATTATCCAGCGATACGAGATCGCGTACGCTGGTCGTCGAGCGATTCATTTCGAGTGGCTGGAGAATTCGCGCGCGCACAAAATCTGACCAACTTTGGCCACTCACTGCAGTGATCACTTCTCCTGCGGCGAGAAACATCAAGTTCGAATATCCATAGGCAGAGCGAAATGAACTGGCCGGCTCCAACTCAGCCGCACGCTGGAGAATCTGCTTGGGGCTGTAATCCGTACCCCACCACAGCAGATCGCCGCTGAAGGTTCCCAAACCACTACGATGGCATAATAAATCGTTGATCCGAATTTCTCGCGTCGCAAATTCATCTCGCAAACGGAACCAGGGCAAATGCTGTGTTACACGATCGTCCCATTTCAATTTTCCTTCGTCCACCAGGATCGCCAGAGCGGCGGATGTAAAGGCTTTCGAATTCGATGCGATAGCGAAGAGCGTGTGCTGATCGACCGATTCAACGGCTCCCACACGCCGGTTGCCAAAGCCCATGCTCAGCAGCACTTGATCGTCTTTGACAATTGCAATGGCTAGACCTGGTACTTGCCATTGCTGTCGCGCAGTCTCGGCGTACGATTCATACTGTGAAATCGTTTCGCGAGTTGCGCTGGATAACGCAGGTGCAGACAGTTGTTCTTGGGCGAGAGATGTAAGTGCTGCTGCCAAACAGATGAAAAGTGAGTGCAATCGTGGATGCAACTTCATGCTAGTTGTCGATCAAAAAGGTTGCGGAAATTCTAGGGAACACGGCGAAACATCAGCAAACGCACTTCGGGACCATGTTGGCCAGGAATCTTTGTGGCTTGAAGCGTAAGTTCACCCGGGCCTTTATCCAACTGAATAACACCCAGTTGCATCGGCTTGAAATCCTTTACCAGTGACTCGGTGTTGCGTGGAACGCGGTCATGTTCGCTGCCGCGAGCCGGCGGGTTATGCGCTTCCTCGACGGTCGCAAGTAGCTCCGACTTGCCGAAACGCAGGGCGAGTTGAATGCCCGTATCGGCTGGCTCGCAAGCATAGTGCATTTCGACTGCAAAGCGACCGCTTGCGAGCACTTCAATCGGCCAGGTGATTTTATCGTCGGTGTTAGTCCAGTTGGTGAAGTACGAGCAATTCGGAGCTTTGGCCGAACGTTGAATATTGCCGTGGGGGTCTCCATCGCGCGCGGGCAACTGCGTTAGGTTGCAATCGGCGTGCCCGACCGTGAATGGTCGCCTGTCATCGTTTAAGCCAGTCAGCAGATCCTTCTTCCAGCTGGCAACATTCGCTTTCAACTCAGCTGCTAACTCAGCGAATCTTTCATTTACAGCCTTCGTTTGCCCAGAGTCATTGAGCATATCGAATAGTTGGCCTTGGTCATCGAGCCGAAAATGCTGTGTCCGTACGCTTACTTTGCCCGCCCAATGCGAGAACAGTTTTCGGTCGGGTAGTGAACTCGCTTCGCCCAGGAGCAGCGGCACGAGGCTGACGCCGTCAAGCGCTTTGGTGTTAGTAAGCGGAACTTTCGCCAGATCCGCCAAGGTTGGCAATAGATCGATTGCGCCGCTAATTTGCGCAATGAGTTTTCCAGATGGAATCATGCCTGGCCAGCGCATCAATAACGGCGAACGGACACCCCCTTCATCAGTCGAACCCTTTTTGCCTTTCATGCCACCGTTCCAGCGATCACTGTTCGGTCCGTTGTCGCAAAAGAAAAGTACAATCGTATCTTGAGACAATTGCAACTCGTCCAGCTTGTTCAGCAATCGCCCGACGTTGTAGTCGATATTCTCCACCATCGCCAACGCGGCTCGTGTAAAGTTCACAACTTCTTTGTCTTTCGCCGTGGCGTTCAGACTCAATTTCTTATCTTTGAATCGATCCCAGTAGGCATCGGGGACTTGCATCGGAGCGTGCGGAGTAGGAAAGGGCAAATACAAAAAGAACGGCCGCTCCTTATTTTGCTCAATAAAGCGAATTGCGTGGTCAGTGAAGTCGTCAATCAAGAAGCCCTTGCCCGTCACCAGTTTGCCGTTGTGTTCGAGCGGTGGCGAGAAATAGTCTCCCCAATGGCCCGAGCAGAAGCCGTAGTACTCGCCAAAGCCGCGTGCGTTGGGATGGTAGGGATATTGTGTTCCATTGTGCCATTTGCCCAGCGCTGCAGTTTGATACCCCGCCGCCTTGAAGACTTCTGCGATGGTGCGTTCACCCAGATTTAGTCGTTCGCCGCCGCGCGATGTGTCGTGCACGCCGCCTCGCGGATGATAGCGCCCCGTAAGAAACTCGGCGCGCGTCGGCGAACAAACGGGACAAACATAGAAGCGATCAAATCGAGCGCCTTGGTGACCGATCGAATCAATGTTGGGTGTCGATAAATTCGAATTCCCGTTAATGCTCAGGTCGCCCCAACCTTGATCATCCGTCAGAATCACAACGACGTTCGGACTGTCCGCAGCCAAGATTGGAGTGGACAAACCAAAAGCAAGTGTGATCAGAATTGCATTAAAATAGACTCGTTTGGCAGCGGAGATTGATCGCATTGGTTTCGCCCGGTGCGGATGGGGAAGTGAGTGTTCTGCTGACACTTTTCGCTGAACACCACCACAGTGGACAGACGATCTTATGTTTCGCATTGTAATTGCAAGCGAAATTGAGCCTGAAGCGCTAGCCGATTTCCGATTCAACGATTTAACGCGTTCCGGCTGATTAAACAAACCCCCGTTTTCGTCTTTGACCAAGCACTAGTTTGCGGGCGGTGTTTCAAAGATGGCATTGAAGGCAGGGGTGTAGAGGGCTTCGCCATAGACGAGTTCGCCACCTTGATGTCCCGCCATACTTACAAGTAAGGCGAGCAAACTTGCACCTACGAGCCAAGTAATACGACGCGTTCGATTGTCGGGATCTCGGCGAGATTTGATGGCTATCGGAATAATGATTATCGACAGAACGCTGAGCGTAATCGCGGTCCAGCGATGTCGTTCGAGTCCATTGTTGAAGTCGAATGTAGGTGTACTGGAATAACCCTGGCTTTCGGCGAAGAACCAACCGAGAACACAGGACGCACAGGCGGAGATGGCTCCGATCCAAAGACAATGAAAAGCCGCGTTTTCAAACGCATCTCGGTAGACGAACGAACAAAGTAGGAAAAATGTTGAGATCAACAACAGGGCAACCGGAAAGTGAACTGCCGCTGGATGAAAGAGCCCCAGGAACGTGGCAACGCGTTGAAACTGCGATTTGATAGGTGGGGGCGCGACCGGCTCGGTGGGCGCCAAGTCGCTCCACTTCGCACCTTCTTCAATCCACAGTTTGATGGTTGCCAACTGGGCGCCAGACAGTGGTTTGTTGTGGCTGGCTGGCGGCATTTTTGTTTTCTCATCGGCGCTAACCAGGTAGTCTGTCCAAATCGTTGAAGCCTCGATGTCGCCCGGTTCGACATAGGACAAAAGTGTATCTTTCTCATCAACGCGAAATCCCTCTTTCGCTTCCTTCGGTCCGTGACAATCGATACAGTTCGATTCAAAGATTGGACGAACGTCGCGATTGAAATCGATTAGTCCACTGGGCCCGGCTTCCAAGGGCCCGGCTTCCAAGGGCCCGTTCGCTTCGGCAACCGGTGGCTGAGCGTCTTGCGCTAAGGCAGGCCGAATGACCAACCCCAGAATCGCCAGCAGGCAGTAAGCACAAAAGTGTGTTCGGGCGGACTGAGTCGATGTCCCGTGAAAGAAATTCGTGAGCATAACTAT
>JAYVHC010000234.1:0-10241 GCA_043771575.1 Planctomycetia bacterium | reverse complement strand
ACCACTTTCTGGATTGATGACGCAAACTAACACTGTGAAGTAATCGAAATAACTGCAAGTAGCCGGTAAATGAGCATGTCTGTAGTAGATCGAATTCGTGAGCAAATGGAACGCCAAGACGGGGTGTCGGGCGAGTCTATGGAACCGCTGGCGATGTCGTATGGGCTCGAGGTCGGGCAAGCCAACGATCGGCTGGGGGTGTGTGTCAATCTGTTGCGAAAAGGGTTGCGAAGCGAAGCGATTCAGCAGGCCAGCATGCGTCCGAACTTGGTCGAATGGTGCGCGCGACTCGATTTCCCGGAGATCGAAGACTGGTTCGAGATTCTGCAATTCTTCCAAGTTCCGCTGCCACGTGCGCTAAATCGCGATGCAGTCAGGCAACTGCAGGAAGCGCTCGTCGAAGAACAACCGCTCGAAGAATTGCTGCGCCAACATCGGCGGATGGCGATCGGCAAAGCACCGATCGCCTGGCGTCTGCGCGTTCTGCGACGCATTGCAACTGTCGATTCCGCCAATTCGGTCTGGACTGAGGATGTAGAGGTTTGGGAGAAGGCAAGATTGCGCGAGATTCCCACCGAGTTGGAGGCGGCGATCAAATCGAGCAATCTCAATGGGTGTAACTCGCTTGCCAAAGAACTTGGAAGTAATACCTGGCGCATTCAACCTCCGCCCGACGTGGTTAAATACGCTCGATTGGCATCGGATCGGCTTGAACACGCGACGCACTGCGACGAGTTGCGAATAATTGCGACGGCAATGTCGGATGCCTTTTGCGCACATGACGAATCAGCTTGCCGCGACCAACGAACCGCTTGGTTAACGCTCGTCGATGCGATGACACAACCACCATTGCCAGAGATTGTCGAAGTTGCGGAGCCTGCGCTATTGTGGTTAGAGGAACGCGACGCTGAAGCCATCGAGGATGAAAGCCGTCTACAGGCAGTCGCCGATTTAGAAGTAGCAATCGACCAAGCTGAGTCGGTGTTGGCATTGCAGAAAGCCTATAGCAATGCGACACGATTCAACCAGCCCTTGGATTTGAAACTGGAATCGCGCTATCGTGGTGTGTTGAGTGAATTGCAACTGCGTGGAAAGCGCAAGGCGGTGCTGCGAGTCGCTTCGGTGGTCTCGGTCGCCCTGCTAGGTTTGATCGCGTTCGGCGTTTGGCAGTGGCACAGTGTTCGCGAGCGCGAAGTAAAAGCTTCCGTTACAGCGCTGACACAATTGCTTGAAGAAAACAAGCTAAACGAGGCTCAGCAGTATCTCGATGGGCTCGTGACTAGCAAGCCACATGTGGTCGAAAGCGCCGCGGTGGGTGCGTTAGCCAGCGACTTGAGTGGGCGTTTACAAGCCGAAGCTGAACGCTTTGAGAGCTTTAGTAAGTACGTGGAACAAGCGGATAACGAGAAGCCTGAGTTGATCGATCTTTCGATACTTCAGAATGCCGCTAAGTTGGCCTCCACTGAACCGGAAAAGGGAGCGGTGTTTCGAATACGTCAACGGCGTGAAGCATATGATCGCATGGTTGAGAACCAGCAGTTTCAAGAATTGAAAGCTGAGATTGTGCGTCTGACGAAGGAGGTGGATGACCTCGAAGCAAAAGACTTGATGGATCTACCCGACTCTGCGCTCGAGCGAACCATGCTCCTCATCGAAGATTTGCGCCGCAAGTTTCCTAAAGCCGGAAGTGGTGGAATATCGTTGATCGATGCGCTGACTAAGCGCACGAATTCACTGCGAATAACGGTCCGCCAAGCCACGCTTGCTCGGCAGAATGAATTCAATGCGTTGAAGATGATTCGCGAGGCAAGCAGTCTTCAGTCGCTTGCACAGGCGCTCAGCAATTTCGGTTTCCAAGCTCCCGAGTCCGCGCTCGCGAGCGAGTTCGAAGAGGTTTCGAAGGAGAGCAAGTACTGGCAGCGCACGCATGAATGGAACGAGTTCACAGATGCGGTCGCCGGCTACTTGCGCAATCATGATGCGACGGTCGTGCCAGAACTTCTTTCAAAGCTGACGGCGCTCGAGCAATCTGTTTCTGCGAACCCAGTTTTAGCGGCTGCTCCAAAGTTGCGAGTCGCGTTAGAGAAGATCGCCGCGCGAGGAGCAATTATGGACAAACTGACAAGTGAGCTCGATAAGGACATTCGCTCTTCACTGCTTACTTTGGAGGCCCCAAGTAGGGCTGGACTGGATCCGCTCCGCTTTTTTGCGTATTCGTCGTATGTGACTGATCGCAAGTCCAAAGACAAACTTCAATCGGCAGGGAGTAAAGGTTTGGAAGTGCTGGCAGCCAGCGATGGTACGGTCGCGAACACAACTATGTCCGGAGTTGTGGTCGTTCGCCAGGAACCGCAAAAACTATACAACGAATTGATCGGGAACTTTGGCTTACAGCGTAACGCGTTCCTGGAAAAGTGGGAAGCGAAGTTCCTAGACGAAGTCGCAACGGTATTTAAGCGGCCCGAACTGGATCACAAGATTAAAGAGCAATTGATCTTGCAGCTTCTTCGCGCCGCCGCAGAAGGGAGTGACTTCCTGTCGGATCGCCAGCAGGAGAACTTGGTTTTCCTGGGCTTACGTGAAACGAAAAACAAAACGGATTGGTTCGAGATCGCAAAACCACAAGCGTTGATGGCCGCTGAGGTAACCGAGCAAATTAATCCCACGCTTAGCAAAACAATGAAAGATCTACGTTTGGTAGACGCGCCATTGCAGGCGGTTGCAGCCAGCAAATTACAATGGGTGGGAACCGTTCAACGCGATTTTGAGGGGCAACCGCAAGCGGTCTTGGCAAAGCAACCCAAAACGAACGGTAAGCTCTATGTGATTCGGCAGCAAGTGAGCACGGGTGACGTCTCTGCACTGGTATTTGCTGGTAAAGTTCGTGACGGCAATAGCACATTGAGCGGTGACCGAACTCAGCTTGTACTGGGTCGTCCTCTGTTCTTCTGGGCGACCGACGCGGATTGATTCGGAACACGTGCTTGTTTTACTCCTTTGAGGTGATGCTTTGGAAGATCGTTATTACGTGCGATTTAAAGGCCGCGTGCTCGGGCCGATGTCGGGTGAGAAGACCAACGAGCTGGTGCGTCGCGGTCAGATTACGCGCGTGCACGAACTGTCACCTGATGGCATCGAATGGCGCAAGGCAGAGGAATTTACTGAGTTTTATCCCAAAAGGTCCCTGGTCCAGGCTGCGACCGAAGCAGTCACTGATCAGCAAAAGCCTAAGCAAAGTGAGGTTGCCGAGTGGTTTGTTCACATGGACGGCCAGAACCAAGGGCCGGCCGAAGAATCGAGTATTAGATTGTGGATTGCCAGCGGACGCGTGACTCCCGATTCGCTTGTATGGAAGGACGGGATGGCGGAATGGCTGGCTGCCGAGTTGGTAAGGCCACAGTGGTTCGCGGGGCGAATTGCAACGACGACTACTTCGACAAAGTTCGACGGTGGCTCGGCTGAGTCGCTGGATGTGATATGTTCGGAGTTGCGTAGGCAAGCGTTCTGGATTTATTTTCTAGCAATTGTTGCATTGTTTGTCTCAGGCATTCAAGTCCTTTGGTGTCTGTTCATGTTTGTTACTCAAATTACTGCACCACCGAACAATGGAACCGCAGTTTTAATTGGACTGATGGTAAACTTCTTCGCCGCGCTGTTTAGTGCATACGGTTTATTCTGCGGCGTTCAGTTGCTGCGATACGCCAATAGTGTAGCCGTCCTTAAGCACGCACCTTCGGAGCAAAATATGCTCGTTTCAACACGGAGGCTTTCAATTGTCTGGTTCTTCGTTGGTATTTACGTGCTGACCATGCTTATATGTTCCGCTGTGATCGGAACGTTGATCTACGCCGGCTCACTGCGAGCTCTAACTCAGTTTTCCAACTAAGCGAACGTCACGCATGCCAAAAGACACGACACAGCAACAACAACCTCTTAGTTGCTACCGATCCGATCCCGAAGGTTGGTTCGGACTGCGTGTAGAAGGGGGTACGTCGGTAAACACTTGGTTTGCAGGCATGATCGCTTTGCTATTGACAACGTTGGTGTTAGTTGGGCTTTTCTTTAGTCCTAACTCAGTCATCCGCGCTATGGTGCTCGATCGCGGGCCCACCCAGCATGCAGCGATTTTTCTCGGATTCTGGTGCGCGGTCATTTTGATTCTGAAGAACATTAAGCTGCGCATTCAGCAGAGTGCACTGAAGCAGTCTATCGTACCCGATATGCACTCTTTCGTTTTAAGCTCGCAGACGGTAGATGTCGTTGCGTCACGCATACATGAGATTGCAGAAGACCCGGAACGCTTCATCGTTTTCAATCGGATTCTAGTAGCAATTTCCAACCTTAAAAATCTCGGTCGAGTGTCGGACGTCGATGACATTCTGAAATCAATCGGCGAGCAAGATGAATCGTCGCACGAGACGTCGTTCGCGATCCTTAACGGTTTCTTGTGGGCAATTCCAGTTCTCGGATTTATCGGAACCGTACTCGGCTTGTCGGTCTCCATCGCGACCTTTAGCACGCTGCTTGAAAGCCAGAAGGAGGTTTCAGGGATCGTATCATCCCTGAAAGAGATCACTGGCGGTTTAAGCACGGCGTTTGAGACGACTCTCTTGGCGCTGGTAATCGCTTTGGTAATCCAATTGTGGATGACCAGTCAAAAGACGGCGGAAGAGCGATTTCTCGATCAGTGCAATGTGTTTTGTCTGAAGCAAGTTACCAGCAGAATCAAGATACTTCCTTTCGAGCAGAGCCGCGAAATTTAGAGGGAGTCGTTCGTGGGTAAACGGCGGTCGACGTCCAACTCAGTTTCCTTCTTTGCGTTCCAAGACATTATCACGTCTGTGGTTGGTATCTTCGTTTTGATCACTTTGATCATGGCAATTGAACTCGCCCAATCGGTCGCGGATGCCAGTGAAGCGACGAGCGAAGGGGTCTCCGCGGATTTACTCAAGTCACTCGCATCACTTGAAGCAGGAATCGAAGAAATGCAGGCTGAATTTGATGGCCTCAGTTCGGCACAGAATGCAGCCAGTGGTCTAAATCGATTCAATCGCGAACAGGCGTTGAAAGACGCTCAACTGCGATTACAACAAATTGAGCAGCGCAGCGCTCGAGTGGAACAGGATTTGGACGATGCAAAGCAGAGCCTTGTTGAAGCCAAGAAAATCGAAGCGCAACTGTTGGCACAAGGTCAAGCCGCTGACGCGGAACGTGAGGAAATGAAGCGTTTGCATGACAAACGCAAAGAGATTGAACGCTATTCAGTAGTACTCGAAATAGACAAGCCACTGATCTTTCGAGATCAAACTCAAGAGGGGCGTGCGGTGGTGCTAGTCAAGCTTGATAAGGACATTCTAGTTGCCGACTCTGGCTCGGCAACGACTCAACGATATTCGGGAACTTCACGTCAGACAAAATTCTCCGCCTGGCTCGCCAAAACGCAACTGAGCTCGCGCCAGTTTCTTGTGATCGTCAAACCGGCGGGCGTGGATGATTTTGAGGAAATTAAGAACAGCCTTGATGAAGCTCGCGCCATATGGGGTTTCGATGTGGCGGAGCAGGATGCCAATTTTCAATTGCGTTACGAAATGGAAATGGCACCGTGAGACGTCGCCGCAGTGGACCTGCATCCAGTTTGGATCTATTCCTTGACACTATATGCAACACGTTCGGCGGAATCATGTTTCTGGCGATTTTGCTTTCCGTGCTTGTCCAAATGCGGAGTAAACAACCGACGCCTGCTGAATCATCGAACGTGCCCATGACTGCCGCTGAAGCGAGGACGGTTATCAGCCAGCTTGACGTACTCACTTCAACTCACGCCAGGCTGAGCGAACTGTTAGTTGAGCTGCGAAAGAATCAACCGCTTCCCGAAGACCAAACAGTTCAAGTTTTGATGAAGCTATGCGAGCAATCGCAGGAAGCGCTTGGTGAAACTACGCGCAGGCAAGTGGCAACATCAAAGCAGCTAGCGCAGCAAATCGAAACGAACGCCGAGATAGTGCGGTCGATGGAAGAGTTCCGCCAGCAGTTGATTGCGGAACGAGCCGCGCTTGAGAAAGATACATTAGCGTTGGATGATGCGCTATCCGATCAGATGAAAGTTCTAAAGCTGCCAAGACTTGAAACCAGTTTCAAGTCTAAAGTGTTCTTCCTGATGCGATACCATAAGATCTATGCGTTAGCGTTACGACCTGGTCCGGTCTCGGATAACTCCGACTTGAATGAAGCGGATGTGACAATTAGGCATGTGGGCGCAGAAGCTTTTACCGCCGCTCCAAAATCGTCACGCGGTTGGTCGCCAGCTAGTGCTGAACTTAACGGCTATATTCAAGAATGCTCTCCAAGAGTACACGTTTTCACGGTTATCGTATGGCCCGATTCACACTCGGAGTTCGCTGCACTGAAAGAAACGATGATCCGGTTGGGATTCCAATATGACTTGCAACCGCAACCAGAACAGCCCTCTGTTCCATTTGGGCGCGGCTCTAGTGCGGCGCGTGTGCAGTAAAAAATTGGAGTTTATCCCATGAAGTCTGTTCCGCCGCCGTTGCCTAAGAGGTTCCCAATCGTTGAGCGACCGGCACCCATGCAAACTCCAATAAATCAGGATAGCAATCAGACTGCATTCATGATTGGCGGGTTAGTGGTGTTGATTCTGCTCATCCTAGGCCTTCTCATCCTTATCGCAAGCTTAATGAAGAAGGTCGATTCAGGTGAGACGCAGGATGCAGGCTCGGGCGGCGAGGCTGGAATCATAGGTGAGGAGCACGTCGGTGCAGCCCTCGATGAGGCTGGCAAGGATAAGGAGGCAAGCCAACCAACGGATTCATCCGCGACTGAACCCAATACCCAATCGTCACCTAGGGAGAGTGCTGCGGAAACAGTAGCGACCCCTGCGACTCAATCAACGAAACAGGAGGACGTACCACCAGAGCCTGAGAGTGAGTCGGGTGAAAGCACATCAACTGCGACGGAGGCCGAATTGGAAGAGTTGCCCAAGGGCGCTCGTGTCATCCCGCTGTTCAGTGAACCCTCCGCTGTTTCAGCTCCCACCTTGGAAGCAAGCAATCCGTTTCTGGATGCAGGCAACGCTAACACGATTGTGTTCGTCATCGACAAGTCGAGCAGTATGTCCGATCGCTTGGGCCGTGTTATCAAAGCACTCAATCAAGCTATTGAAAAGCTCCATCCGGACCAATCCTTTCAACTGATCTTTTTTGACGATGTGCCCCGTCTAAATCCAAATACCTCCGGCTTGTTGAAAGCGACAAAGAGGCACAAGGAAGCAATGGCTGAATGGATTAAGAATTATGTGAGCGCGAGTGGAGGGACCTACCCTCTGGATGCCGTAAAGATGGCGATCGATTTAAAGCCTGACCGCGTAGTAATTCTGAGCGATGGTGAGTTTAATCCGGACAATGTTGAGTCGATAACGCATTACAATTCTACCAATCGCCAAAAAGGAATTCGCATTGACTGCATTGGCCTTGATGAAGTCGTAGAATCATTGCAACAAATTGCCAAACAGAACGGACCGGGAATTTATTATCAGGCGAGGTGATTGTCTAACGGGTATAGATTACACTCTACAAGTTTGCATAGGATTTCGGCGATAATGAGTTCACAGGATTCTAAACGAGCTTGGCTTGTGCAAACTTCGAGTGGCGATCTTGGACCATTCACTCTACAGCAACTGCAACAGCTGGCTGCGCGAGGATCACTGAATCGATCTTCGCTGCTTCGAAACACGAAGTCGACAGGTTGGACTCGAGCCGAGCAGATCCCTTCGATTTTTGAAGCGCATGTTTCGGCCCATCCAGTTGCATCGGATGCAAAGGCAGTGTCACAATCGGGAGTTAATCAGCCACCGTCGATTCCTGAAAAGTCAATTGTATCGGCACGTGGCGCGGGTATTTCGGTGCGGGTAATTGTTGGCGCAACAAGTATGGTTGCGATGCTTCTGTTCTTTATCGGCCTGATGACATTTATGGTTATGAATTCGGAGGTGTCTAATGTTGCAAAACAACATTCAAGCCGGCCTGCTAACGCAGATTCAGCACTGGCGAATTTGCCCACCAAACTACCCCTAACGTCAACTGCGACAGCGACCCCCGCAAGCAGTTACTCCACAGAGGATCTTGTCACTCGTACGAAAGAATCTGTCGCGTTGATCGCAACACCAACCGGCTCTGGTTCGGGATTCGTAGCGGCAGATGGAGTTGTAGTTACCAACTATCACGTCATCGCTGATTGCGATGCCGATTTGGTCAAGGTATTTTTCCCCGATGGTCCGCAAGGCAAAAAGGGGCCATTTCCGTCTCGGTTGATCGCAGAAGAACCGGAACGGGATCTAGCCCTACTCCGCATCGAACAGCACGTCCCGAAAGTCGAGGTTGATACGACTCATACGTTTCGACGCGGGCAGGATGTTGTAATTATTGGCTCTCCAGGCGTTTTTCGGGGAGCATCGCTTTTGCCGAATGCCGTGACCAAAGGCGTGCTGAGTTCGGAGGCGGTCATTGAGGGCTACAACCACTACCAACTTTCGCTCGCAGTAAATGGAGGCAACTCAGGAGGCCCGGTGTTTGGAATGGACGCACGCGTAATCGGCGTCGTAGTATCGAAGTCAACTGCGGAGGACTCGATCAGTTTTTGCATTCCAGCATCGGATTTAGTTTCGATGCTGAAATTGCAGGCTGCAACGGGCTATCAGCCAACCGATCGAGTTAAAGGGGAACACAATGCGCGTGTGACCGTCAATGCTCTAACCAGCCAAGTGGTGTCCTTGGACAAGTTCATTAACAACGTGTCTGCGTTCATTGTCGAACGCTCAGGAAGACGGCCCGAATTGATTCCCTCCAACGATTTCGTAATTGGTGTGAAGTCCTACTTGGAGAAAGAGGTTCCAGAGTTGATTAAGGACTACAGTTTCGAGTTACAGCAAATTATTGATGACGAACGACTCACGGCACGTCAAAGATCTGAAGTCGAATCGTTGATGCAGCGGCATCGAGCACTCAAGCGAGTCTTGGACCAACCGCCGCCTAACGTTCGTGAATTGACGAACGATCTCCGCAGCCTCCGCGACCAATTCTTGAACCAACTTACCGCAGTTAATCGCTCGCTTCAGCTCGGTAAACCAGCCGCGTTTCAGTAGAAATGTGCCGCCGTAGCCTGCTTGTGATTGCGTTTCCCAATGCGTACAAAGGCGTCGAATACGTGGCAAGGCTTGTGAAGTAGTCACCATTAAAGTCGTTCCAAGATGCACCCTAACAACCTAGAAGTTATTGAAACAAGCTCTGCAAGGGAGTTTCTAGATCGTTTGCGTCCATCGAATTCACTTTGGCTAAGTGACTCGGCGAGTATTCATTCTTGGGTTTTTCGCGGTCAACGAGACGCGAAATGGAAGCTAGAGCCCACGGGCTTCGAGGTGATCCGTTCCTGTGGAATGAACTAAGAGAACATTTCGCAACAACTGGATTACCAGCGACGATCCAAGATTTCACCATTCAAGTTGTGAGCATGTTTGAGGAGCTAACTGACCACAGTCTGTTTGAGGAAGCACCAATTGCTGTTGAACGATTCAATTCAGGAGGGATGTCCAGCGGTCACATTGACGCGAATTGGTGGAAGTGCACCGGTATTCCTATTCTTCGAACGCAGTTCTGCTCATCTAGGGAGGCGAGTTAGCAATGCCAAATCGATCTACCCCAGTGACAATGACGCGCAACGACTGAGCGGCCTGCTGCGAAATTACACCTGTTTTATTGAATCGAGATTGAGATATGAACGAGGAGCAGCCTTCCACCGAATATTGGATTTTTGCAGTCGACCTGCAAAAGTCGATCGAGACTATTTTCAATTGCAGTCACAGAGAACCGCTTACACCGGAGCTTCTGAATGAGCTGACCGCAACCCTTTGGTGCCACGCCAAAGGATGTGAAGTGTGGCGATTCTTGCAGGATCGCGACGAAAATCAAGAAATCGAGATTGAGCTGGTTTGTGGCGTCAATGGAATCATCTGGCGAATCCAATATTGCGGTGCCCCTCGGTCCAATGATGCAAAAGGTAAACTAAGTTTGCGTCCGCTTGTTCCCTTCCTTCGCGAGCAATGGAATGAACGAACTGAAAACTCCGATTCTCAAAGAAATGGTCTAGTACCATCTCTGCTGCCGAATCGATCTTGAGGCGAGCCTGCATAGTCAGTCTCGCCTCATTTCATTTTGGCCCTGTGGCCG
>JAYVHC010000233.1:0-6208 GCA_043771575.1 Planctomycetia bacterium | reverse complement strand
TTTTCGTCCCGTTTCAACAGCATCTCCCCACTGGACACCTGATTAGACAGCCTATTTTGCGGCTGGTTCGCGAAAAAATGCGAATATTTGCCAAAATTTTTGGCCACTTCTTCTAAAGGGTCGCTCCTGCCAGTGGGTCGCTCCTGCCGGGTGCGACCAGCGCAACACCCACCGCAAGTGGTCGCACTCGGCAAGTGCGACCCACAGGGGAACGCATCAGTTGGTAACGACCACTTCCCCAAAGTTGATTTGCGCAGCGGCTGGAATGGGCTCAAAACCGATCGCACGCCACAGTGAACGTTCGTGATCCATGCGCAGCAGTTTAACCATCGCTTCGCTTGGCTTTCCGTGAGCCCACGAAACATCTTCGGTATGAGCATCCTGAGACGGATCTTGGATGGTCTGTGTGGCCATCATGAAGGTACGCTGCGGATCGCGATCAGCGCTGGAGATCGGTTCCAACCAATTGGTTGGCAAAGTGACCGCGTCAAACGAGCTGAAAGCTACCGACACTCGAACTCGTAATCGCCGCTTCGTACCTGCAATACGAGGGTCGACAAAATGAACAATGCCGTATTCATTCTCCAGCCAATTTCCTGCACCTTCGCCGCGGATTTCCAAAGCAAAACCAACTGCGGTAGACAGTTCTTGTTGGAACCGATCGACATCCGCATAGCTGTACGCGTCGCACAGTTTCACCGAACCACCCTCGATTGCATCCTCGGCGGTCATCAGTTGCAATGCGGGCAAATCCATTGCCTTGGACTTGTCGGTGCTTTGAAACGTCTTGCCCGGATCATGTGTTCGCAGTACATATTCGCGGCAATACCAAGCATTCTCGGTGATCAGTTGACGGTAGGCTCGCCACAAGATCTCTAACTGTGGCGGCGACTTGGCAACCGCCATTAAGGTCACAAGATTGCTGGAAGTGGCTCGCCCTTGAAGCACATTTGCAGTTGCTTCGCGCAGCGCAGAGAGTCGACTTTGATAGCTCGCCGCGCGTGCTGGCCATTCAATTGGCCCGTTTGCATACCAAGCTAACAACAACTGTAGATGTTCGTGCTGAATATCATTGGCAACTTGAAGCAGACTTTCGCGTACTCGCGCACCTTGGTCGACCACGGATTGGCCGATAAGTAACTGGTTGCGGATCGTCGTTATTCGATTTGGACCTTGTGCACCTTTCAGCTTCTTTTCCAGCAACGCGTTCTGCCGCTTCTGCCGCTCGATGTCGTTCTCCAAGTCACGCAGCGGTGCGCAACTGCGCACCAACATTGCCATCCGACCAATTTGCTGCCAAGAGTTCATGATGCTGGCTTGCGAATCCTTGAGCTCACGCGTCGATTTCGCCAATTGCTGTGCTTCGACTTTGAGCTTTCCTTGGATCGCATCGACCAAGTACTTCCAACGGAACTCACGCGCTGCATCGCACAGTTTGTCAGCCAAAGGGATCGTCACCAATTGTTCAATCGCTCTCCGCAATGGTCGAGCGCCGTACTTGGGTTGGTATCCGACCTGGCTCAGTAGATCAATGGCTGCGGGCGTGAATTCGAGCGTCGCGTCGCTATATTTCAGCCCTGCGCGGCCCTTCAACAATTCGGTTTCACGAATCGCAATTTTTCGAACGACATCAGGCGGCAGCGGACGGAACGGAACAATGCGATCAATACGGCCCAATAACTCGGGGCGAACGAATCGCTGCACCTCACGTTCAAAATGGGCACGCCAATCAGCCGCATCCAACTCGCCGAACCCAAACGCGCTATCTTTATAGGACTCCACGCCAAGGTTGCTGGTCATGATCACGACCGCGTTGCGAAAATCGGCCAGGCGACCCTGCGAATCGGTCAAGCGACCTTCGCCGAGCAATTGCAGCAACATGTCAAATACCGCTGGGTCAGCCTTCTCGAATTCATCCAATAACACGACCGAGAATGGTTGCTCTCGGATCGGCGAAGTCAAAGTGCCGTCACCATCACCTGGACGACCAATCAACTTCATGGCGGACCAAGGCGACGCGTATTCGCTCATGTCGATGCGAATCATACGTCGCGTGTCCGAATACAACAGCGCAGCAATCGCTTTGGCCATCTCGGTCTTGCCAACGCCCGTTGGACCGATAAACAACAGCGACGCGAACGGTCGACCCGGGCGTATCATTCGCGCTTTAAGGGTTGCCAACAGGTTGACGATTAACTCAGCCGGTTCGGCTTGGCCGATCACATGGCTGGTCAGCCGCCGACCGATGTCTACCAAATCGATGGGCACGGCGTCGTTGACCAAGAATTCAGGCAAGCCAGTTTGCGCGCTGAAAGCCGCTGCGACTTGCATTGCGTCAAACTCAGCCGGCCTGTCCAGTTTCTCAAGCATCGTTTGCATCAACCGCAGGGGCTGTGATGGCAGCGCCGAATAGGTCGCATAGCGAGAATGGAGTCGATGAAGTTCTTCGATCGCTTGCGGAGTGAATCGAACGGGATTGGCTGCGACCGTACCAAGCGTTCGGTGAAGTTGACTGGTCGTTCGCGCCGAACGATCCTTAGCCGCTTGTGTCAGAATATCCGTAATCTTCGCAGGCTCCGCCTGGGCTATCTCCATCTTGGCAAAAGCTCGAAGCAACATCGGATCGTCGCGCTCCACCACAGCCAATTGTTCCGGAGTACACTCGGCAATCGCCTGCAGTTTTCCGCGCGCGACCGATTGTCGAATCATCGATGCAACCCCGGGCTGCCCATCAATTTTACCGGCTTCCATCAACTCGGTGATTGAGCCCAAATGCAGGATCGCTTGCGTTTGATTGGCTTCTCGGATCAATTTGTGACATCGCTGTTGCCACATTCCCATCCCGCACATGCCCGACACGATCCTCGCACCCGAGGTCGACCATATTTTGCGATTCGCCAACCCCAGCTGTGCACCGATGGCAACAAGTCGATGCACCAGAGCGCTCTTACCAACACCTGCCGGACCAACCAAGAGAACGCTTTGTGGGGCCTCACCGACGAAATACTCGGCGAGATCTGCGACCCGTTGATCCATGGAATAAACCGGATCAAGCTTGGCATGACTCAAATCGCTTGCAACCGATCTCAGTGTAGCCGTCCGCTTCTTCAGCAACTTAGCGGGATCGGTGGGCTGCGAGTCCGCGCCTAACAGCACCGGGACACTCACATTGTGGAAGTCGAAGCGACGGTTTGCGAACCTGTGCCGCACCTCCCAGAGGTTTAGTTTTTCAGAGCTGCGAATCAGCGCGACTTTGGCATGTTGTTCAACCAACTCAGTCGGCAGATCATTCAGTTTGCCAAACAGAGTGCAATTGACGGCCGGAATCTTTACGACACATTGATTGTCACGAAGTATCCAACGAAAGGTCGCCAGCCGCATTTCGACCGGTTCGGTCCAGCGTGGACTCTTGATCGACGGCAGCAATTTGACTTTAGTCACAGTGCGCTCGCACGCCTCAGGCAACGATCCTTCGAACCAGCGTGAAGGCAGGACCCGCAGGGCAGCTTTTTCAAGTTTTTTCAGCAAGCTCGCGCGCGCATCGCGCCACGAGCGATCCACGACTTGAATGCGCCACGGCCCCAGCGGTTTCGCGCGCACGATCTGCTCAGAGACTTTTTCAACTTGGACCGTCAGGTCGATAGAAATCTGCTCGCTCATAAACACAGTTTAAATGATCTGGCGCAGTCGCGAGAGGCCAGTGCAGTGTTGCGACGAACAATACCGTTGTTTAATTTAGCCGGTAGACCAGAGTCGACGATTTGTGTGCCACTGGGCTCTGCTGGCAGAGCCAGTGGCACACCGGTGGCTTGCGCTGCTACAGCAACTTCACCTGTTGAGTCGGCAGTTCTTTGAGCGCGCGGTGGATGATATCGTCAGGGCGAATTCCCTCCGACTCGGCGGTGAAGGATGGAACGAGGCGGTGCCGCAGGACAGGTAGCGCAAGCGCGTCGACATCATCAATCGTAACGTGATAGCGGTCCTGCAACAGCGCACGAGCTTTGGCTGCTAGAACCAACTGCTGGCAGGCGCGAGGCCCTGGCCCCCATTCGACCCACTGCGTAACCCAGGCAAAAGGACTTTCGCCACCTGGACGCAGCGATCGCACGAGATCAAGCACGCGATTCTTTACATGTTCAGCCAAGGGCACGCGACGCACCAAGCCCTGGAACGCAATAATCTCTTCGCCACGGATTACCGGTTTCAGTTTCGATTGATATCCGCTGGTCGTACGATCAATGATGTCCGATTCCTGCTGACGCGACGGGTAGTCAACGGAAACTTGGAACAGAAACCGATCGCGTTGTGCTTCAGGCAGCGGATAGGTTCCCTCCTGCTCGATCGGATTCTGCGTCGCGAGGACGAAGAACGGTTCCGCCAAGCGATACGTCGTGCCGCCCACGGTGACTTCATGTTCTTGCATGGCTTCCAGAAGCGCGGCTTGTGTCTTAGGTGGCGTGCGGTTGATTTCGTCAGCCAGTACCAATTGCGCAAAAATCGGTCCACGCTCGAAAACTAACTGCCGATGTCCTGTCTCGTGCGACTCTTGAATAATGTCGGTGCCGGTGATGTCAGCCGGCATCAAATCGGGTGTGAATTGGATCCGATGAAACGTCAGACTCATCGATTCCGCAAACGAGCGGATCATCAACGTTTTTGCCAGCCCCGGCACGCCCTCGAGCAAGCAGTGACCGCGTGCGAGCATGGCGATCAGCAATTGGTCGATGACTTGTTCTTGGCCAACAACCGCTTTGGCAACTTGTTGTCGCACAGCTTTGCAGGCGATCCGCAGTTGTTCAGCTTGCTCGATATCCAACTTGGCTTGCTCGGCTGAATTGGCTTCTGCGACTAGTTCTTTTCCCGACAAGCTGCAACTCCTGGGCGGATGTAAATGAATGAGCGAACGCCCATTATACATACCCCCAGCCTAAAGTACTCAAGGCTGAACGATTGGGGACATACTGGCAGCATTTTGCAATTTGTTCACGGGGGAATTGTGAGCCGATGGCGCTAGTTTTGAAGTTGCGCTATTCGAATTTAAGGGCAACGCCCTGTTCGTTTGCGTAGCCCAGCCCAACGGGCTGGGTCGAAAAACCGCCAACAAAAATAGGGCCAACGGCCCGACCGTTTGATAATTACGAAACCCTACAGCATCCAAATTGTCGGACCCTCGGCCCTAAACATGTGCTGACTTCATTACCCAGCCCGATGGGCCCGATGGACTTCAAAAATCGCTAGCTAGCTAGGTAACGAGTATCGCCTTCTTGAAGCACTCGAATTTGTACGTGACCTAAGCATTTAGTAAAGTTACCGCCCCAAATACCGCCCGACACAGGCTTCCACTGGAGTTGTTCACGGGGAACTTCTGAGGGAACCTCGTCTTCGTTGAGCGGTATTTGCCAGACGGTTGGAGGCCCACACCAAACTTGCGATCCGCCTGTTCCCAATCGTTTCGATCTACCACGCAATTCAAACAGACAATCTCGATTGGCGTCAGACCTGGTTGAAACTCGATATTGCACATCGTCGCAGATTATTCGAACTTCACCTGTCAACTTCACTACTTTACGTCCACCGACTGAAACGTTGACGTCGAACAGCTCGGAACCATCATTTTGCTGCACTTCACAAACTGGAGGCAATGCGATCCAAACGCTCTCATCACGAGGTTTTGCGCTCCCGACACCGATCAATTGATGCAACTCGTCAGCGGTGAAAATCCAGGGCGACTCCGGAAGTGCCTCACCACCTGGCAAAGAGACTCTCTGAGTCTCCTCGCCGCCCACTGCCAAGATCAAAGCAGTTTCGAAGAATGCTTGGGAGCCAGAGAGAGTCGTAGCTGCATGCTTGGTCAAACGAAAGTTGGAACCGTCATTGCTGCGTGATATGCTTATGGCCGGGACACGTTGGTCACCCGCCTGCAGATAACCAGTCATTCTTGGAAGAAGCTCTTTCGTCGCGTCTATCTTGCAGACTCGTCTAAAATCCTCTTCTGATAGCGAGCTGGGACAACGCAATGTTCTGACAATGACCGCCTCCGAACTATCACACAACATTGCAGTGCTTACTGACAGCGCATGCCGACTAAAAGGCTCGGCCTTGGCTGCATCAAGCAACGACAGCAGAATCCCCTTGGCTTCCGGTTCCTCGACTCTCAAGGGAAGTTCGACTTCCCAGCCTTTGGATGTTTGATCGAGAAAATTCGCAC
>JAYVHC010000232.1:0-8255 GCA_043771575.1 Planctomycetia bacterium | reverse complement strand
GCGATGTCCGCATCTTCGGTCACGACCAGTGCGGGACGCTGCGCATTAGCCAAGACGGTTACGTAGCGTTCATTATCCAATAGCAATGGATCTTGACGATCGAGTCGCACTGTAAAATTATGCGAACCGGCTTTCAATTCCTTCGCGGTTAATTTGATGTTGGCGATGCGCTCCGCTGCTAGATCAACGACTTGGCGATCAACAACTCGTGACGCGGGTGTCTTCAGTTTACCATTGCTGATCACTGGTAATTTTGGATCGATGTCTTCTTGAATGAGTTCAATTGTGGCCGACTTATTACCGGCGATGGCGGGCCGTTCGACGGAAACCCCCAACGTAATCTCGCCTCCTTCGGGCACGGTTTGAAAGTCTGGTGTGGCGTCGCCCAAGCGCCAGTTGGCAGTGTCCATATCGCCAACATCGATAATCTGGACCAGCACTTCTTGGGAATGTTCTTTGAGCATTTTTTGCAAGTCATCGGTAGCTGCCATCCACGAGCTGCTGACCATGTCGGTGATGACGTAAACCTCTTTGCGCTGCAAGTCAGTCGCCAGGACCAAGTCGATGGCTGTACGTATTCGTCCAGCGAGGTCAATATGGGCGCCGCGTTGTTCGATCTGATTGACTTGCGATTTCGCGGTGGCGGGGTCGAGCGATAGTGAGCCGACGGGAACACCCGCAAGCACTCCCACGCGACTATCGAGCGGTAACTTGTCGAGGATCCAAATCGCGGTGTCGCGCGCGGTGTCGAGGCGCAGCGCATTGTTCGCGCGATAGGCGAGACTTGGTCCGTTATCGACGATCATCACAGCCGCTACCGGTGCCGACTGGTCCGAGTTTGGAACGACGGGACCGACCGTAAGCGATTTGTAGCCCCACACGGCCACGGCGAACCATAGAGTAGCAGCCATGGCCAGCGCGGTCCAAGAGATCACAGCTGGCCTGCGCGAAACCAAGGCTACGGCAGCAATCAGACTCGCCAAAGCAGCGGCGACGCTCGCGCCGGCAATACCCAAGACGCTGCCCAGCATGGCGCTGTGAACTCGCGGTCGCGCCAGTGCGAGCGCCAACAACGCCAGCAGCAAGACGCGTAACATCAACAATAGAAAATGTCGCAACTGCCAACTACTACTCTGTTCGCGCGTGGTTTGCCGCACAAATTTGAGAGCCGGAAAGTCGATCAATTGCGGCTGTCGCTGGCCGAACAAGTGCAGCAGGATCGGGACCGTAACTACGGCCAAACCTGCGATCAGCGACATGTGAAGAAAAGTCATGATTGGTCTAAAAGCGGTTGCGGCGGCGCAAAAGGTACTCCATCAACGCCTTGTCATACGGTTGACTGGTATCGAGCGGTACGTAATCGATGCGACTCTCCGTCAGTTGCTTTTCAAGCCGCCCACGAAACAGGGCGATGTTCTTACGATATTCTATGGCTGCATCGTTGGCTTGAACGGGTTCGATGTCACCCGTTTCAGGATCGCGGAGCTGCAACATGCCTTGAAATGGAAACGAAACTTCGGCTTCGTCGAGAATATGAAAGACGATGATATCATGCCCGGAGTGACGCAAACTTCGCAGGGCCCGCAGCATGGGTTCTTTGTCTGTCAGCAGATCGCTCATGAGCATGAGCAAACTTCGGTGACGCAACATCGCGGCAAGCTGCACAAGAGACGCGGCCAGATCGGTTTTTCCAGCGACTTTTAGTTTCGTCAGAGCACCGAGAATGGTTGGCAATTGACCACGTCGACTGCGCGGCGGAATGTTAGCTCGCATTTTAGTGTCGAACGTAATCAAGCCGACGGGGTCTTGCTGCTGAATCATCAGGTAGCTGAGGGCCGCTGAAAGACAGATCGAGTAATCGAGCTTGGTCAAGTGTTGACGGTAGGTGTAGCCCATGGACTGGCTCAGATCGAGCACCAAGTAGCCGGTTAGGTTTGTTTCGGATTCGTACTTTTTTATGTAGTACTTGCCGGTCTTTGCATAAGCGACCCAGTCGATGCCTTTGGGGTCGTCGCCGGGTGTGTAACGTCGATGCTCGCTGAACTCGACACTGAAACCATGAAAAGGACTGGCATGTAAGCCTTGCAAAAATCCGCGCACGACCATCTTAGCGCGCAGATCGAGTCGCTTAATCTGCGCGGCCAATTCAGGTTTCAGATACTGCTCAACAGCAACCATTGAATCTCAATTCTATTTGGATTGAACAGGTGGTGGTCCGGCGAACTTGGGAACGTCGGGGTCGGGGATCTCCTTAATCAGTCGCGCGATGATCTTCTCGCTGCTCATGCCTTCAGCCTGGGCTTGGAAGTTGGTGCTCACGCGATGCCGCAAAACGGGAATCGCGACACGACGAACATCTTCCACCGCGATGCTAAAGCGGCCGTCCATAGCGGCCATCGCTTTAGCGCCGTTGATGAGAAACTGACCAGCCCGCGGACCCGCGCCCCAGTCAACCAATTCTTTGACAAATTGCGGAGCCCGCTCATCGGAGGGTCGGGTCGCGCGAACGAGATGCGCAACATACTTGACCACAAACGGACTGACCGCGACGCTCTGTACTAACTTTTGAATATTCACGATGGCTCTAGCGGAGAGAATCTTGTTCACTTCGGGTTTCTCGTTGCGGGTAGTTGTGAGCAGGATCTTCTCTTCTTCTTCCGCCGTTGGGTAACCGACAATGATGTTGAACATAAAACGGTCCAATTGAGCTTCCGGTAACGGGTAAGTACCTTCTTGTTCAATTGGATTTTGAGTCGCGATGGTGAAAAACGGATCGGGCAGTGTGTAAGTGGTGCGGCCGACGGAGACTTCACGCTCCTGCATGGCCTGCAACAACGCGGCCTGAGTTTTGGGTGGAGTGCGGTTGATTTCGTCCGCAAGCAGGATGTTGGTGAAGATTGGACCCTCGACGAAGCGGAACTCGCGCCGTCCATTTTCGTCCTCGTCGAGCACATTGGTGCCAGTGATGTCCGAGGGCATCAAGTCGGGCGTAAACTGAATGCGATTGAAGCTTACGTCGACGATACGGGCGAGCGAGCTGACCATCAGAGTCTTGGCCAGACCTGGAACCCCCTCGAGCAAACAGTGCCCGCGAGTGAAAATTGCGGCGAATAGTTGCTCGATCACATCGTCCTGGCCGATCACCACTTTCGCCAATTCGAGACGCATCGCTTGACGATGTTCGCGGAACTCGTTCAGTAAATCGCCAACGTTTTTAGGCTTGTTTGACACTAGTTTGCGCTTTAGACAAGAATCGGGTGTAGGACGCGGGGTATAATCACATTATCGCTCATGTCGCCCATCGTTCACCCAGCAGGAAATGACCATGTCCCCACGGGCAGCTTGTTTGACGTGCTGTTTTACAATTGTAACGGTTGTTCTGAACTCATCGGCAGGCCCAGCGCAAAATCTCGGCGCAAAGCCAATCGTGGTCAACCCCGAAACAGTGCAGAAAGCCATCGATCGCAGCATTGCATTTTTGCTGAGCGGCCAAAAGGAGGACGGAGGTTGGTCTGACGTCAACGATTATCCAGGTGGCGTTACATCCCTAGTCGCCCTGGCACTGCTCAATGCGGGCTTGCCGCCGGATCACCCGAAGGTCGCCAGCGGCCTGAATTACTCGCGGCAGCGAGTCCCTAAAAAGACCTATACAGTCGCCCTTCAGTCAATGGCTTTTTGCGCAGCCAACCCGGCCAAATACGCTGCCGAGATCCAGCGCAACACCGAATGGCTGGTTAAATTTCAATGCCGAGACGGTTCGTGGAGCTATGGCGAGGATGCAGGATCCAATGGTGACCCATCGAACACGCAGTTTGCTCTGCTAGCTTTGTACGAAGCGCAGCGAGCTGGTGCTCAGTTATCGCCTGACGACTGGAAAGCGGTATACGGTCGATCGAAAAAATATTGGCTGGACATTCGCAACAAAGATGGCAGCTTTCCCTATAACGCGGGCTCTACAGACATTCGCGGCAGTATGACCTGCGCTGGAATTGCATCGCTAGTCATCGTCGGTTCGCAGTTGGATGGTAGCGAAGCATCGGCAGACGGAGAAATCAAGTGCTGTGGCCAGGAGACGTCGAACGACTTTCAGATCAATGCGGCTCTCAAGTGGTTAGCGGCTAATTTCACTGTCCGCGAGAATCCGGGCCTGCGACAATTTCATCTTTATTACCTCTATGGTCTTGAGCGAGCAGGACGCATGACGGGGCAACGCTTTCTGGGCGACCATGACTGGTACCGCGAGGGCGCCAAAGTCCTGATGGAAATTCAAGAAACGGTTAGCGGAAGGTTTGATTCGGCCTACACTGCCAGTACTCTCGGCAATGAATACACGGAAACGGCTTTTGGCCTGTTGTTTCTGGCAAAGGGCAAACGTCAAGTTGTTATCAATCGACTGAAGTTTGGCAAAGGCGAGGATTGGAATCATCACTCGATGGCCATGCAACATTTGACCAGCCATACTGAGCGGGCTTGGAAGCGCGATCTCGCTTGGCAAACGATTGATCTGCAAAAAGCTAAAATCGCCGACCTACTCGAAGCTCCCGTGCTGTTCATCAGCGCCTCGCACGCACCGGTGTTAACCAACGAGTCTCGCGATCTGCTGCGAGAGTACGTCGAACAAGGTGGCTTCATATTTGCGGAAGCCTGCGATGGCGATGGCTGTGACGGCAAAGCTTTTGATGACTACATGCGGCGGTTTGCCGCCGAAGTGCTAGGCAAGCCACTTGAAAAACTGTCGCCCGATCATCCGATTTGGCATGCCGAGCGATCGGTCGATCTCAAGGCCATGCCAGAGAATTTCTGGTTGTACGGAGTTCAAACGTGTTGCCGACTTGGTTTGGTGTATTCGCCGATTAGTCTGTCGTGCCGCTGGGAGTTGAATATGCCTTATGGCGTGCGACGGGATTATACACCCAAGATTCAGGCTGAGCTCGACAATGCGACGTTGGCTGGTATCAACGTGCTTTCCTATGCAACCGGAAAGGAACTGAAACAAAAGCTGCAATCGATTCTGGTTCTCGACGAAGTCAAGAATATGACGCCCTCTGATCGCGGTGTGTTTGTTCTGCCCCAACTGCAACACAACGCCGCCGCAGACGACGCGCCGCGGGCGATCACGAACTTGATCGAATGGATGGGCAAGGAGAATCCTTTTCGGATGAGCAGTGAACATCGCATGGTCGCCATTGTTGACGAAGAACTTCAAAAGTATCCGCTGATCTTCATGCACGGTCGCGGAGAGCTGAAGTTCAACGAAGCGCAGCGGAGCACGCTGCGAAACTACTTGAAGAATGGTGGCTTTATCTTCGCGGACGCAATTTGCGCCGACGAACAGTTTGCGTCGAGCTTGCGGCGCGAAATGGCCGTAATCCTGAATACCGAATTGCAACCTATCAATGCCGACCACGAACTTTTACAAGGCAATCGATTTTCTGGTTTTGATATTCGACAAGTCAATGTAATCGATCCCCAACGCACCAAGGATCAAATCACGGTCAGCCGTCGCAAGATTTCGCCTCAGCTGGAAATCGCTTCCTTGGAGGATCGTATCGCCGTCGTCTTTTCACCGCTGGACCTAAGCTGCGCCCTCGAAAGCCGTCATTCGCTGCAATGTCGAGGCTACATGCGCGATGACGCCGCCCGTATCGGCATCAATGTCATCCTTTTCGGACTCCAACAGTAGTCGGGCAATTAGGTTGCGCACTGTTGATCGCATCCAGCGTCAATGCATGAGTTGGTGTACCTGACTTTTGGGGGTCAAAAAACAACCAATTAGCCTTGTCAAACCGAAATTGCACCTGGAACGCTCTGCTCATGAAGGGAGCGAATTGAATCTGTTTGGTTTATAGCGACACGTTGTTTAACCCGGCAGCCAGCGGCGACGCCAGCACCCGCTAAATATGCTGACTGCGCACGCCCATCGCAACTAAGACATCAGGCTCGTAACTTCGGGTAGCACCACTACACGGTTGACATAAGCGGCAGGTACTCGCGTCGCCGCTGGCTGCCGGTTAAACGATTTGATGGCCAGCTACAAAAGCAACTGCGCGAAGCATTCGATAGAGGCCCACAGGCCTTACCCAACTCGGCTAGAATGCGAACAGGGCTGCATGCTTGCAAGCCGGCGATTCCACTTACTAATTTTTCCACAATTTCATGCGATTAACCTTTGCTGCCTATGTGACTGTCGATCGCGAAGAGGGCCGTAGCGTATTCGTTTGCCAACCCTATAGTGGGCAAAGGATCGTGACACGCGATCCGCTGCTCAGTACTGCGCTGTCGAAATTGTCTAGCAAGATGCGCAAGGCTGCGGGCGAGTGGATTCGGGAGGGGAAATCGCACTGGATTGGATCGTGGTTGTATGATCCGCAGGCGATCACGAAAGTGCTTAAGCTCACGTTGGTTCTCCGCGATCGCACTCTGCGTTGGAAATTACTGACAGTGGCTGTGCCCGCGTTTGGGCGTTATTTGGTGATGTCGCCTGCGGTGCCGGAAGCGCCGTTCGAAGTTGAGAGCTTAGACGAATTGTCGTCGCGAGCGTCAACGGTTTACGCGCATTGGGCTCAAGAGAAAATCGGGTTGCGCCAAGAAGCCATGCTTCAGTTGATCAGCGTCGAAGGGGATTCGTGGATCGAACCGATCGAAGTCGAAGTCGAAACGGCGGTGAACAACGCGAAACCGCCCAAGAACATTCTTGCAGCGATTTTTGGCGGAACAAAATCGAGTGGCAACGAGGAACTGCATAAAGTGGGACAGTGTCTGGACAACATGACCGCCGACTTTAACGAAGTGATCGGGCGCGATGAGTTCATTAATGAGATGGACCGCATGCTGCAGCGCGACGATCGCCAAGGCGTGATGATTATAGGTCAACCTGCGACTGGCAAGTCAGCCATATTTCGAGCTTGTGTGAAGCGTCGCGCCGACCGCTTTCGAGATGCCAAAGGAAATCGACCGCAGGTGTGGTGGCTCGCGCCTCAGCGGCTTATCAGCGGCATGTCCTATTTGGGTCAGTGGGAGCAGCGCTGGTTGTCGATCCTTCGCGAAGCGACCCGGCGCGATCACATACTTTATTTCGATGACCTAGTTACTTTTTTTTCGGCTGGACGTACGCGCGAAAGCAGCTTGAGCGCTGCCGATGTGCTGCGAAGTTATCTGTCGGAACATCGCGTGCGAATAGTTGTCGAAGCAACCCCTGAGGAGCTTGCAATCCTGCGGCGTCGCGATCGCGCGCTGGCCGACCGTTTCCATCTTGTGCATGTGCCAAGTCTCGACAGCGCATCTTCATTGCCGATTGTGCTGGAAGCGGCACAGCAGATCGAAGTTCGTGATGAAGTCTACTTTCATCCCGAAGTCGTTCCGTTGGTTATGCGCCAACAAGAGATGCTGTCGCCCGACAGAGCTTTTCCTGGCAAAGCGATCGATATGCTGCGTTTGTTGGGAAAACATACTACTTCGACAGTACAACGCAACTCTGTGTTGGAACTTGCGGCGCGGCAGACTGGTTGTTCGCTGCCATTTCTCGTCGATCGACTGGGACAACAATCGGCAATTCGACATCACATTGAGGGTCAGATCATTGGACAACCCGATGCGGTTGCAGCGCTGGCACGCGTTGTCGTTCGATTTTCTCAGAACCTGCAGCCGACCGATCGACCGCTCGGCGTGCTACTGTTCCTCGGACCAACGGGGGTTGGCAAAACGGAATCTGCGAAAGCCCTGACTCGCCTACTCTTTGAAGACGATTCCCATCTCGTGCGCTTGGATATGAATGAACTGACTACGCCTTTTGCCGCCGAGCAGCTGGTGGGCTCGTTCGATGAGCCCGACGGACGACTGACGGCTGCGGTACGACGCAAGCCAAATTGTGTGATCTTGCTGGACGAAATCGAGAAAGCTCATCCGGACGTTTTTGATTACTTGTTACAAGTCCTAGGCGAAGGTCGGCTAACGGACGCTCGAGGGCGTGTCGCAGATTTCCGATCGTCGATCATTATCATGACCAGCAATCTCGGTGCTCGCGAGCAGACCGCTGGGGTCGGCTTTGATATTTCCCCGGCGCGCCAATCGCAGGTTTTCACCAAGGCGGCACAGAGTTTCTTCCGACCCGAGTTTTTCAATCGCATTGATGAAGTGATTGCCTTTCGAGCACTCGATGCCGAAGATATAAAACAGATCGTCCAAATTCAGCTCGAACAAGTGCTCGCGCGTGACGGCATCAAGCGCCGTCGAGTGTTTGTTGCCATTGATGAAAA
>JAYVHC010000231.1:0-1964 GCA_043771575.1 Planctomycetia bacterium | reverse complement strand
CTCGGCGATTCAAAGTACCGCAGGGTTCGCCACTTGTCCGCAGTCGGTGGCCGCTTGCGCGCTCAGGACACGCCCTCCTGAGCAACTTGGGACGGGCGTGTCAGCACGCGGGTGGCGGGGGAATTGCCGTCGTCAAATTGACATCTCGGCTGCGGAAGTCTTCACCGCTATTGGGAAACCTTGGATTCCATTTGGAGTCCGCGTTTTCAACGCTCAAGTTTGCGCCGCTCAGCCTCCTCATCTTCGTGTTCTGCATACTGATCGTAGTGTTCCGCGAGACCTCGCAAGGCACTGGCAAGACGAGGGTAGTTGGCTTGGCACCGCTCCGCTACTTCCCGGTATTTCGCAGCCAATGTTCGCTCCTGGTCCCCACCTGCAAACGGTGAACGGGAAGTAACACCGCGACCGGAAATCAAGCCGTTGGTAAAGCCTTCAAGAATGTCATCGGTACCGACCGTTTCAAGCCCAAAACAAACGGCATCCGGCGGCCACGACTCACCGTCCACTTGCGGACAATGCGAAAGTAACTTTCCGATCTGAAGGTCCGTAATTTCAATCCGGTCCACTTCTACTGCGAGACGCCTCGCCTCGACGATCCATGCCAGTAAAGTATCCGAGTCAACTGAACCATCTTCCGAATACCCAGGCAACTGTTCAAAAACATCGAGAAGCTCCTGCGCATGCCGCCACTGGAACTGCTCAGATCCATCCAATGGCTCTTCACGTGGTGGCTCGCTACGACCGCGATAAACCAGCTTGAGTAGGTCTACGAATAATGAAGGGTTTCACTGAAGTTCACTCAAAAGTGTTTCGGGGACAACCTCCGAACCGTAGGGGTCGAGCAGAGACAGGTAACCCCATTCGATCCGTGCGAGTCGAGGTAATTGATCCGTGCTTTGCTGCTGCAAATACTTAATAAGCTCTTGCGTCGCGTAAGCATCAATCGACTCAACGGACTCATCATTGTCGCTTCTTGAGAGTCCGGCCTCCAGAACTTTGTAAGCCAGTTCGGCATCACATTTGTACCAACGCATGGCCAACTCCAACATGTCCGCCGCAGAGAAGGCTCGGCGATATTGCAACAGGGTCTCGATCGCCTGTTCCAATTCGCTACTTCGCCCTTCGCGCACAAATCCACGGCAAGTCGTCCAGTACGCGTCGACATGCGACTGGGGGACGTTTTCTGTGATCCAGTTCCAACTGTCGGGCTCGAATGGAACACAACAGAGGACCCGCGAAGCAGCGTTCGCTGTCCATTCTCGTAGTTTTAGGTCAGCAAGAAAGCTAAAACTATTCTTGTCGAACGACGTCGCCGAAAAGGAACAGGCGAATTGTCGCAAAGACCGGTCACTCGACTCAATCAACTCCGATAACCCAAGTTGGTGAGCATCAAGTATTCCTTCTTTTCCGACAATTCTTCCAATACTAGCCGCATCACGAGATGTAATGACCATACGTTTCAATCCTTCCCAACCAAGGGTGGATACGATCTCTTGAATTGCGTCTATTCGCCTCGACAACAGTTCGGCATCGTAACGATCATGATCTTCAAGCAGGTTGACATTAGGAAGATCGGGATGAAACGAGAATAGCCACTCGTTGGCATCAACAGGATCACTTAGTACCAGCACGTCCCGGATAGATGCCAATTCATCCAACAATTCCTGATCAAAGGCCCAATCACTTGCGATGTGGCGGGTGTGTCGACTGACTGTTGTAGACAACGCTTTCCATAAGGCAGTACGGCCAGCGACGTCGTCGCTGGTTGAGGCGACATGCTTCAACTGCTCGACGGCGTTCATCTTAATTTCGGGTGTACAGCGAAAAACGCTTTCAAGAATGCCAGCCCATCGTTGTGGATGGCCATCTGCGAGTTCGAGCACTAACTCTGCGATTCTCGATAGGTAGTGTGGCGCATCCTGACGGACCTTCGCCCTTGACCAACCAACCGCCCAGGTTCGCCA
>JAYVHC010000230.1:0-1700 GCA_043771575.1 Planctomycetia bacterium | reverse complement strand
GGAGAAATCGGCCTACAATTAGCTCGATTTCTCAGAAATCGACTGGGGCACATAGTAGGCTTATAAATGGGCTGCTAGTTTTCGGAAACTTTGGATGGTTTGGTGGGCAGCGGAGTCGGCGTCGGGCCATGGAAGGACTTCGGCAGACAAGTAGCCGCCATAGCCAACTTCGGCTAGCGTCTGGACAACTGCGGCGGCATCGGTGTGACCCAAGCCGATGGCGCGGCGATTCGAATCGGCAAAATGAACGTGGCCAATCAACGGTCCAAAACGACGGATCGATTGGGACATGTCTGCTTCTTCGATGTTCATGTGAAACATGTCCGCCAAAATGCGTATGTTCTTCGTCTTGAGCGAATTAACCCAGGCGGCAGTGGTTTCCAAGTCAGTAAAGACGTTTGTCTCGTAGCGATTCAGCGGCTCTATCAACAGAGGGACTTCGAAGCGCGCAGCGTGCTGCGCGAGTAACTCGATGGCCAGTGTCATTTGAGCGAACAGAGGCTCGCGCTGATCGGGCGATGGAATGCGACCTTGCATCGAGCCAACAATGGCAGGCGCGCCGAAGCTTCCCGCAAGTTCAACAATGCCGCGAATGAACTCGGCGGCGCGCTGTGCCACGCTGGGATCAATGGCCGTCAAGCTTAATTGCTGCGTCAACCAACCGGCACCCGTCCCCACTGCGGCCACCGTCAATCCGTGTCGATCGAGTAGTTGTCGCAGTTGCTGTTGATCTATTTCGTCGGCCGATCGTGGGAATACCTCTACCGCATTGAACCCGTACTGAGCCGCTTGTTGGCAACCGTGCTCGAGCCCCGCATGATACACAAACGGTCCGCTGCCAGCTTCAGGGACTAAACAAACAGTAATGGCCGATCGCATCGATAGCATGCTCCTCGAACTTCCATGACGCTTACTCGTAGTGAACCACCACGTCGGCGGCTGCGAAACGTACTTTTGCGGCAGTCGCGGCTTTGTCTTCCGGATGACGGTACCCCAAAGCGCAGCCTACAACACATGTATAGTCGGTTTCAGCCAATCCGAGCAGAGTATCGTAAGCGGCGGTGTCGATCCCTTCCATCGGGCAAGCGTCAACGCTCAGCACGGCGGCGGTGGCCATAAGTTGGCCCAAGGCGATGTAGACCTGGCGGGCATTCCAGTCCAGGTGCCTGTCAGTCGTGTTGTTGACGGTTTCGACCAACACGTTTCGATAGCCTGCAACGGCTTCAGCAGGCAATCCGCGGGTTTGGGCAACTGAGTCCATGAAGCGATTGACGTACGATTCATCCATCGTTTTGCGAGCCGCGAGGACGATCATGTGCGAACAGTCCTTGGGCTGTTGCTGGTTCCACGACATTCCCGGCAATTGGGCTTTGATTTCCTGGGCCGTGATGACTGCAAACCGCCACGGTTGCAGGCCATAACTGCTAGGGGTCAGTACCAAGCTCGCTTCCAGGGCCTGCCAAGTGGCTTGGTCCAAAGTTCGCGACGCATCAAATCGTTTGACTGCATAACGCCACTGCAATCGTTCGATCAATTCCTGCGGTCCCAACTCCGACATCCTGCTCTCCAGCTTGCGTTCGATACACAAAAAGGTGTTTGATTCATCCGCTCGACAAGGCCATTGCAGAGAAAACGCAATTCTACCAAATTCAGAAGACTCGTTTAAGAAGGTCCGAGCACTCGTATTTCAAGCTGCAGCG
>JAYVHC010000229.1:0-6999 GCA_043771575.1 Planctomycetia bacterium | reverse complement strand
TATTGCCTGAATTTTAATCGCGGACGCTAGCGACCGCGCTTTCGATCGCCCTATCGCGGTTTTTCGATAGAACAGCGTGCCAAGTCTCGAGCCAAACCCTTGCCTTTAACTTATCTAAATTTGCAAGATCGTCAGTTAATTTTGCGAGCCCCGATGCGTTCCCCGACTGATCTTTTTCAAGTTGATTTAATTTGGTCTTTGCGGCAGCATTGTCTGCATTGACCTTCATCTTGGCATCCCAGGCATCGCGATCGGCCGATGTCCTGAGCCGTTTCCAAGCTCGCTCAGCGGCTTTTTGCAGAACGTTCTCATGTCGAGATTGCAAATCAGCTCGCGCCTTCATTGTTGCCACTGCCTCTTGGACAAATAGGCTGTGCACGCAGGCAATTTTGATCACGCGGTTGTATTCCTGCATACTGTGATCGGCGATGCCAGGAATGAACCGTTCCATCACACTTCGGTGCTTCGAATTGACGAAAGGCGAACGCAAGAGTGAACCTACGCGACAATAAAACAATGCCAGTGGCCACCAAATTCCCGGCCGCAATCGCTTGAGCATACTGCCGCGGTTCAAAAAGTAGATATTGCCGACGTCCGCATATTCATACGTTCTTCTCAGAGTGTCGGAATCCGTTTGCCCAACGCAGCTAGCCGCTTGCTTGAAAAATAGGCTACCTGCAAGAATTAACCAGCGTAACGACTTGGGAGGAATCATCGTGACGATGTCGCAGTTATTAATGAAGCGATAGTGTCGATCGCGAGTCCCAGCATAGCCGCCAACAAACCTCCCATCACCTACCCGAGGTTGGCCGAAAGTAAACACGCCACTGATTTGTTCGGCGCTGATCACCTCATCGCGCACCAAACGATAAGCGGCCAAAGTCGCCAGCGCCCCGCCCAGACTATGCCCCGTAATCCACACCTGCTTTTTTGTTGGCGCTTTAAATGATTTCCAAACCGCATTCTGTTCGATCTGTTCCCAAACGCCATGAAGTGCATTCCAGAATCCCTCATGGAATTTGGGGGCCCGCAATTTGGTTGTCGTATTCGCATTTTCAGCTTTTGACGAAAGAGCCTTCGCCTCGTCGCTTTTCGGTTTTTTCCTTTCGGGGATCTCCACTTGCCAAGCTCGCATGTCCGTGATGATGTCATCCCATTTTCGCATCTCGGTACCACGAAAACAGAGAATGACTAATTCATCGTTGCTAGCCAAGAAGTACTCGATCCCATTCTTGGAGTTAAACTCTACGGTGGTCACACCGCCGGTGCTCGAACCCTTGGCGGCCCAAGTATCGATAATGTACTCACGGATTCGAGACTCCGCCCGCGTTGACCAGAGTCGATGGGCTAGTTCGTATTTCTGAGATGCCTCTCGCATAGGCTCTGTAACGGAAAACCATTTCCATGGAAGCCATTTAGGAAACAACTCTCGACGTTCGCGTTGTAACTTATCGGCGATTGCGTCGAGCCCGTTTTCATCCAGCGCCGTGTATGCAACTTGGGCTGGGTGCGGGCTGTCTGGGTGCGGCGCTGCCTGCAGTTGATTTAAAAACTCGGTTACTGCGCTTTCCCATTTTTCCCGAGCTACTTTCGTATCCGTGCCCTTCGCCATTGCCACCGCATGCTGGACAACAAAGCTGTTCCAAATCGGTTCCCAAAACTCCATCCGAGCGTCATTCGAATGATCGACAGGCGGCGGGTAAATGTACTCTGCACACTCCCCCAACCATCTGGCTTGTTGATAAAACCGTGCAGGCTCTTTCATGGGGTGTGCTGGGCCCCCCAAAAACGCATCTGAGATTCGTTCTAAGTTTGACATTGAAAGACTGCCTGTTCATTTCAAGAGTTTTTTCAAGAGTATGAGGTCACCAAGTGACACTAGGGTCTGTCCACAATAAAGACTGGTGTGGAAGCGGTGGAGGGTGGCTCGTCCCTAAGTCTTCGAAGGGCGTGGCTCATCTATGCTAACATAATCAATAAACAGGCTCCAACGGCCTAATGGAAAGATAACGAAGAGTGACGTACAACGAGAAGCCCCAATATTTTTTCAGCGAGTAAACGTGACTACCGACAGCGGACGAATAGAATAGCCATTTGATTTAGTCGCACCGTGCGCCTTAAATAAAAGACTTTCGAACCACCCAACCACGAACGACCCCGATGCACAATTTGCTTTTCCATCATCCTGTCGCCCGCTTAATCATGTGTACCAGCGCGATCTTGCTGAGTATTCCTACGTCCCTAACTGCGGATGAGCCCATTCGGCACCGGCTACTGTTCACGGAATACGGCAACGGACCTAATCGCTTTGTCGAACTCGATGACCAAGGAAAAATAGTCTGGGAGTACCAACCGCCGAGCACCACCGTCATCTTCGAGGTTCAGCCCAACGGAAACATTCTTTTTGGTTATGGGGGAAAACCAACGGGTGTGCGCGAGATTACATCGCGTGGCAGGACTGTCTTTGATTACGTAAGTGAGTCCACTCAAGTGTTTGGTTGCGAACGCTTGGCCAATGGCAATACGCTGGTTGCTGAGCAAGGTCCCTGTCAAGCCGTGGAAGTGAATCCGCTGGGAGAAATCGTTCACGTAACTCCGCTTCACACCAGCGAAGGAAACGCACATTTGCAGGTTCGTAATGTTCATCAGCTGGTGGGCGGCAACATCTTAGCGGCTCATGAAGGCGAGGGGGCCGTGCGCGAAGTGGATCCGAGTGGCAAGGTAATTTGGGAATACACTGGCGTTACGAATTCGGGCGACGCGCAGCGGCTTGCCAATGGGAACACCATGATCGCTTGCGGAACGCAAAAACGCTTGATTGAAGTGACACCCGCCAAGCAGGTGGTGTGGGAATTTACCGCCCAAGACGCACCCGAAGTTAACCTCACTTGGATCTCAAGTTTTCAGCAACTCCCCAACGGAAACATCCTGGTCGGCAATTTCCTGCGGGGCCAGGAGGGTAAAGGTGCGCATGCCTTTGAAGTTACCCGCGACAAGAAGGTCGTCTGGAAATGGGACAACCCCACGCTTATTCAATCGCTGACCACCGTCCGCGCAATCGACGACCCTTTTGTTCCCCTATTTGATGGAAAGAGTTTTGCCGGTTGGCAAGGCGATATCGATACTGTCTGGCGAATCGAAGACGGAGCGCTTGTGGCTGGCTCACTGCGAAAGAAACAGGAGAACAATAACTTCTTGGCTACGACCAAAGAGTTTACGAATTTCGAATTGAAACTGAAATGGAAGCTCGAAGGCACAGAGGGCTTTGTCAATGGTGGTGTGCAGTTTCGATCGAAACGGATTCCTAATGACTTCGAAGTTATCGGCTATCAAGCCGACTTGGGAGCTGGCTTCGATGGCGCGCTTTACGATGAAAGTCGTCGCAAGAAAGTCCTCATGAAACCAACACCCGAAGTCCTGGCTAAAGCTGCCAAGCCGCTGGGACAATGGAATGACTATCGAATTCGAGCCGTCGGCAAGCATATCCAGTTGTGGCTCAACGGGGTGCAGACGGTTGACTTCATGGAAACCGACCCGGGCATTGAAGAGACCGGTATTGTCGCTGTCCAGATCCATGGTAACGCCACTTCGATCGTACGCTACAAAGACATCATCATCGAAGTATTAAAGTAAAAAACGCTACGTAGGTGGATCTCCGAGACGCTGAATTTGACGCCGATGCGATGTATCGACTAAGCTAACCCAAATCTCTCCATCCCCCATTTAAGATCGTCGGAGCAAAACTATGGATCGCGTTTGTCATTTCGAAGTTCCCTATTCTGACAAATCTAGAATGGAGGCGTTTTATGGCAAAGTCTTCGGTTGGCAGTTCATGCCGGTACCGGGTGACACACCTTATTCGTTCGTTATTACAACCGAAGTAGACGAAAATTTCACACCGAAGAATCCAGGTGGAGTAAACGGCGGTTCCTATCCACGCGGAAACGAAGGCGAAGGCGGTAGCAGCTCGCCTGTAATTGTCATCGAAGTTGCGGCCTGCCAGCAACGAATTGACGAAGTTGTGGCCGCGGGTGGCGCGAAAGTACTAGGGCCAAACGTAATATCTGGAATGGGAATCTATGCCCAAGTGAAAGACCCAGAGGGCAACGTCATCGGCTTGTGGCAACCACTACACGCGCCCTCCGATCAATAAGCACCAATTAGGAAGCAGATAGATCTTAAGAGCGTAAACTGCGACTGTAGCTGGACAGCGCCACTTGTCAGGCAAACCTTTGTTTTGCAAGGGTTTGGTACCCTGCCAGACTTGTCTGGCAGGTGGCCGAAAGAAGTTACACAACTTTGCTTTGGACAGAGCACTACACTCGCTGGCGAGCATGTTTCAGGGGCAGCCAAGCGCCGTTTTGATGGCTGCTTTCGACGCATTGTTGAATGAACAACATGCCCTCAACGCCGTCATGAACATTGGGATAAACGGTGTCGCGTCGTTCCACTTGCTTGCCAGCGGATTTATCGACGATGGAGTCGAAAGCAGCAGCGTAGATGTTGGCAAAGGCTTCAAAAAATGCTTCTGGATGGCCGCTTGGCAAGCGGCAGGCACCGCGGCCGGCTTCGTTCATATACGGCGCGTTCGGGTCACGGGTGTAGAGTTGATGGGGGTGACCGTTGCGACGGTAGACCATTACGTTTGGCTCTTCTTGCCGCCACTGAATGGCACCTTGGGTACCGTCAATCTCGATCGAAACGTCATTTTCGCGGCCGTGGCTGATCTGCGAGGCGGTCAGCGTTCCCAAGCCGCCATTGGCAAACTTGATCACAGCGGTGCCGTAATCATCGAGCTTGCGGCCGGGTTCAAATGAGCGCAAGTGGCAGGAGATCGCGTCAGTCTTCAAACCGGTCATATAACGCGCGAGGTTGTACGCGTGGGTAGCGATGTCGCCAAAACAACCTGCCGCGCCGCTCTTCGTCGGATCGGTGCGCCAAGCCGCTTGCTTTTGATCGGACTCCTCAAGCCGCGTGCGCAACCAGCCTTGAATGTAGTTCACGCGAACGGCTTGGATCTCGCCGAGTTCACCGCTCAGGATCATCTGCCGAGCTTGGCGGACGAGCGGGTATCCGGTGTAATTGTGCGTAAGAGCGAAAACCACGTCCGACTTGTCGACCACTTCGGCCAATTGCTCCGCCTGAACTAGATCGAAAGTCATCGGTTTATCGCACACCACGTTAAATCCCGCCTCGACGGCGGCTTTGGCGATTTCGAAGTGCGTGTGGTTGGGAGTCGTGATACTGACGAAGTCAATTCGTTTGTCGGCCGGCAACGCCTTTTCCTTGGCGAACATTTCTTCGTAGGAACCGTAGGCGCGATCTGCGGGAATGTCATAGTCGGGAGCTGAGGCCTTGGCCCGTTCAGCGCTGCTCGAGAGCGCACCGGCAATCACTGTGGCTCGATTGTCCAGACAGGCCGCGATCGAATGCACGCGCCCAATGAATGAACCTTGGCCGCCGCCCACCAACCCCATTCGAAGTTTACGATTCAATGGCCCGTTCGTCATTCGAATTTCTCCCAGAAGTTTGAATTGTTTACTGTGATCCTGCGTGCCGATGTTTTAGCACAACTTCGACCACTGTGGCAGACACCCATGACGTCCTAACTTGGTACGCCAGTTCTCCAGAGATTCTTTTGCTCCAAGTTCAACTTCAAAACTGATCTGTAACAATTGACGCAGTTCATTGTTCGCTTCTTTCTTTTCGATTTCCTTGTCGAATGAAGTGGCGTGCAAGAACGCTAAGGCAACCTCTTGCGGGTTTGCGGTTCCAAAGATCAACTTCACTACGCCAGTTGATATGTCGAGTCCTTGTTCCGCTAGTGCGTTCAGATCCTCCAGCGTGAGCTTTCCCGCTTCGACCTGTTTCTCAATCTCACAAACTTGATCTTCGCCCAGAATCGGCTTCAATGCATTGCGAGCAACTACAGACAAGCGAGTATTGCAGGACGGGGGTTGTTGTCGAGGCTCCATGACTACACCCGCGCTATCTAGCTCGATCAATGCGGCATTGGTCTGCTCACGTTCGACCGGCAACGGACGAGGGCGTACACGTCTATCATCGACAATAGCCTTCGAGTTTTCAAAGCGAGCTCTCGGTCCAGTAAGTAAGTCGATCTTTATGCTACCTGGAACATCGCCTTGGGGCCCTGGTTTGACAAACTGGTATTTCTCGGCTCCTGGAATTGGGATGTAGCCAAGCCGCAGCAATGATTCGGCAAGTGGTCGTAGCTGTTCTGAGTTAATGAGTAGCTCAGGTCGCAGGAACAGGTCGATGTCGTTGGTTGAACGCGATTCCGGCCATTCGCGAAGCAGCCTTCGCATTCCTTGCTCACGTATATATTCACGTTTCAAGTAGATTCCGTAACCGCCCCCAATGATAAGTGGCAGGTCGTTGTCACGAAGTTCGTAGAGCAGATCCAAAAGAGTTGTTCGCAGGTTGGGCATCAAGTCCATCATGAAACACGCCCCGTAATCCGGAGAATGAAGTCTCTGATCTGTTCGGCCGTTTCGCGGTCGCGTTTGTCCCCCGCCATCAGTTCCAACCACGCCTGGACCGGAGACGCCCAATGAAACCCCTCATCCTCACGTGCATCGAAGTACAAGGGTTGTTCTTCAGTTTCAATCAGCTCCACATTCGGAAAGCGATCCGTTTCGCGACCCTCGATAAGGGACTGGACTAATCCTAGGTTCGTACAATAAATGCTCAGTACTTCTTCACGTTGCATTGTCGCGTATCGGCCAACCGAAGAGAGACCTGTGGCAACTGCCGCTAAACTGAATTGTTTGCCGAGCCTGAGTCCAATCCAATTGGGTAACTGCTCGTAAGGGCAGTCAACCTTAAGCGTGATGGGTTTGGGACTATCAGGTCGGTAGTTTTCTTCCAGAAGTTCGAGCAGTTTATCGGCTTGCAACAACCGGATCGGTTCGGCTCGCTCAATAGTCAGGTCTTCTTCGAGTTGCTTTATCGCTTTGGAAACGGTTCCCATCGTTATGG
>JAYVHC010000228.1:0-4014 GCA_043771575.1 Planctomycetia bacterium | reverse complement strand
GAACAAACAACCGCAACAAATCGAAGGGCCAACGGCCCGTCCGTTTGTGTCATCACTACCACGCCGGTTCACGAACGGCCGGACCTTCGGCCCTTAGCGTTCTTTTCGACTAACACCCAGCCCGTTGGGGCTGGGCTAGGTAAATTGGTGGGCCTTTGGCCCGGAGGAACAGAAAACGCGCAACATCTAAACTGACGCTTCGGGTTTGGATTGTAGCGGTCGTGCGACTTGTTTCGATGTCGATGTTGGATACCGGTTTCGGCAATTCGAAATATACCCCGCGTTGGGCTTCTTCCGTGCTAATTGGGGACTACGTTTTTTAGGCCCAGATTTTGTCGTGACCGATGGCATCAGTAATTCGTCGACTATGCAAACATTAACTTCCAACCCAACACTGCGCGAGTTCATTCCCATCTGTGCATTGACTCTTGGCTGTAGCGAAGGGCTCAACGTCGATGTGTTTCTTAAAGTGGATGCACACTCGAAACCCAAACTGTTCTGCTCGCGCAACTTCAACGTCGAACCGGGGCAATTGCAAGAACTGCATGAAGCAGGCGTCACAAAACTCTACATCGAAAGCGACAGCTACCAATCCTACCAATCCTATTTGCGTTCTAATTGGAAATCGTTACTGAATGGAGAGCGAGCCTCGGAATCGAACCGAATTGCGGTAATGACTGAAGTAGTACGGGCTGTGCTCAGTGAGCAGTTCAGTAGTACAGACACTGCATTGATCGTCGACACGTGCAATGAACTCGGCAGTTCAATCGTGAGCATCCTGCAACAACTCCCGATGTTGGTGTCTGGTCTGTATGATGTCATGTACCACGATTACGCCACATTCACGCACAGCTCGAATGTTGCCAGTTACATTGCTATTTTGGCTCGGGAACTGGGGTTTGCGGGCGATGATCTCCAACAAATCGTAGTGGGTGCATTGGTGCATGATATGGGCAAATTGGAAATCCCAGATCGCATCCTGGCCAAACCAGGACGTCTGGACGAGTTCGAGTTTCGCCAAGTGCAATTACATCCCGGTCTGGGTCTGCGGCGTCTGGTGAACGAACAGACTCAATTGACTTACGGTCAGTTAATGATCGTCTATCAGCATCACGAGAAATTGAACGGTAGTGGCTATCCCGTGGGACTTCCCAGCGAAGAAATTCACCCCTGGGCGAAAATCTGCGCGGTGGTCGATATCTTCGAAGCACTCACTTCGCAGCGCCCTTACCGAAAACCTATGTCGCACGCGACCGCGCTGGCGATGCTTGATAACATGGCGAGAACTGAACTTGACGAGGAGATCGTAAAATGCTGGCAGATGCTAGTATTGGCGAAAAAGTGAATTCGGACGATCAGTTCGCTCCGCTCGAAGTGGTTTTGCCGGATGAGTTGCAGAAGTTCTATTCCGGGCGTGGTTACCTGCCGACGATGCAGCACGAGGATCGCGGCCATGCGCGGTTGAATGTCCGAGCGCTCGGCAACATTCGCTTTTTTCATTCCCCTTTGCTTCTGCAATTTGACTTGATCGCCAAGGATCATCGTCAGGGAACTGTGCTGATTAAGGATCTTTCGAAGACCGGTATTGCGATTCTCTATCACCGCCAGATCTTCCCAGGCGAAAGCTTTGAAATCTTGCTACATGGTCGCACCATCGAAGCGAAAGCCGTGCGCTGTCATCGAATCGGCCCCAAGTGCTACGAAACGGGCGGAATCATCAACCGTATCTACTCCGAAGCTGCGGACGAATTGACGGAAGCTGCCAGCTGGACAACCCCTCAAGTTTAGTTCGACGGTATTAATTGCTTCAACCCGTCTGAATCTTCGCTTACGGTACGCACCTAGAATTGATCGGCGATAACCTTACAATCCGACGCTCTGCCGCGTTTTATTGTCCGGGTATTTTCAACCGATAGTCGTGCTATGCCTTTAGTTACAGTGACCGACCTTACTATTCGCTTTCGTGGTCCAGCCCTATTGGATGGCGTTAATTGCTTGATCGACAGTGGTCAGCGCATCGGATTGCTGGGCCGCAACGGAACGGGCAAAACAACTTTCATGCGAATTTTGGCTGGCACAGTCGCGCCAGATCACGGTTCAGCAATTTTTTCACCCGGTGCCCGAGTCGCTTTGCTGCAACAGGACGTGCCCCAAAACACCGTGGGCACGATCACGGAAATGGTTCTCCAGGGTATCGAGGCGAAGGCTAATGCGCACAGTGACGATGAAGCTGTCTGGCAGCGGCAGCACGCAGCCGATCAAATTCTCAGCCGCATGGAACTCGATGGCGAAGCGCGATTTGAGACGCTATCTTCGGGCATGAAACGCCGAGTGCTGCTGGCGCGCGCACTCGTCGGCTCACCGGACCTGCTGCTGCTCGACGAACCGACAAACCATTTGGACATCACAGCCATCGAGTGGCTCGAGAATTTCCTATTACGTTGGCCGACTGCGTTCATGTTCATCACGCACGATCGCATGTTCCTGCGCAAGCTGGCGACTCGCATTCTTGAAATCGAAGGTGGTACGATCTTCGATTGGTCATGTGACTACGACACGTTTCTCAAACGCAAAGAAGATGCGCTCGCAGCCGCTGAAAAACAAAATGCACTTTTTGATAAACGCTTGGCTCAAGAAGAAGTCTGGATTCGTCAAGGTGTGAAAGCCCGTCGAACTCGTAATGAAGGTCGCGTACGAGCTCTCAAGGAACTACGCTTGCAACGTTCCGAACGCCGCGAAAAGGTCGGTTCCGTAAACCTCAAAATCCAAGAAGGAGCCCGCAGCGGTAACTTGGTTGTGGACGCCAAGAACCTATCCGTGGCCTTCGGCGACAACCAGATCCTCGATGACTTTTCGACCACCATCATGCGCGGTGACAAAGTTGGAATCATCGGTCGCAATGGAGCTGGCAAGACAACGCTGCTGCGCACTTTGCTCGGTGAACAGTCGCCCGATTCCGGTTCGGTGCGGTTAGGAACCAATCTGCAGATCGCCTACTTTGATCAACTTCGCGGACAATTGAACGCTGAAAAGACGATCGAAGACGAAGTGGGGGACGGCTACAAGACAGTTGAGATTTACGGCAAGCCGACGCACATCATTGGCTATTTACAAGATTTTCTGTTCACGCCCGAACGGGCGCGTACACCCATCAAACAGCTCAGCGGCGGTGAGCGCAATCGCGTGTTGCTGGCCAAACTATTTGCCAAACCCGCCAACGTCATCGTCCTCGATGAACCCACCAACGACTTGGACGCCGAGACGCTCGAGATGCTGGAAGAGCGCTTGATTCAGTATCAGGGAACCATGCTGGTTGTCAGTCACGATCGCGAGTTCCTCAACAACGTCGTCACCAGTTGCATCGTGTTCGAACCCGATGGAGTCCGCGAGTACGTCGGCGGTTACGATGATTGGCTGCGTCAATCGGTTTCCAAAACAACCGCCGCCGGCAGCGATTACAAATCGAAGACTGCCGGTCAAATGTTTGAAGCGGCCATTCCGGCAGCCAGTAAAGCGAGCACATCCAAAGCCAAATTAAACTTTAAAGAAATCCAAGAACTCAAGACCTTGCCAAAACTAATTGAGAAAATGGAATCCGCCATTGCAGCCAAACACGAAGTGATGGCTGAACCCGAATTCTACAAGAAGCCTAAAAACGAACTCGTGCGCGAACAATCGCTACTGTCCGACCTCGAGACTCAACTCGCCGAAGCCTTCGAACGCTGGGGCGAGCTCGAGGCTCGCAAGTAGTTGCGTAAGCTTCCAGCTTGCGTATGCTCTCAGTGGCGTAAGTTTCTAGCTTGCGATTGAGGTCGTTTATTAGACCGCGTGGGCATCGCCCCGCGAGCCACTAGGCAGCGCGGCCCGATGGGCACGCGGTTAAATAAACAAATACGAGACCTTGCTGAACAGGACTAACACGATGGCGTTGGCCGAGCAGTGTCCTATTTTTCGCGCTCACCGAGTCCAACTAGTTTTAGAAGTTTCAATGCATTCGTGGTCGGCGTTGGCCCT
>JAYVHC010000227.1:0-7394 GCA_043771575.1 Planctomycetia bacterium | reverse complement strand
CAATACGATCGTGGCATTGAAAACGTTGTCCTGCTTTACGCCTCAATCACTCTATTACTTCAAAAATGAATTTCGCCTCGTCGCAGATGTGACACACCCTAATTTAGTGAATCTGTACGAATTGGTTACCGAGGGTGAACACTGGTTTTTTACCATGGAATACGTTAAAGGAGTCGACTTCTTGACGTATACCAACGCACATGAGATCTCGGAAGTCGATCACAGTAGATTGCTTTCTACACTGGTACAGCTCGCTAATGGTATTCAAGCACTTCACCAGGCTGGAAGATTGCACCGGGATTTAAAGCCCTCGAATGTGATGGTTACGCATCAAGGACGCGTTGTGATTCTTGATTTCGGTTTAGCCATACCGAAAGATAAATCAGGAGCGTTTGAGTTAGACGGTGCAGTGGCTGGAACGTTTCGCTATATGTCACCTGAGCAAGCGAGCGGCAAAGCATTGACTCCCGCTTCGGACTGGTACAGTTTTGGCACGATGATTTACGAGACGGTTTCGGGCAATATTCCATTTTCAACAAGTGGCAAAAAACTTTTGATCGAGAAGAACAACTTTGACGCACCTCGATTGCAACCGTTTGCCGCCAACGTTCATCCTGACCTGATTGTATTAAACAATGAACTCTTAAGTCGCGATCCTCAGTCTCGACCTGGCGGCGTCGAGATCTTGCGGAGATTGTCGCACATGACCGCGGAAGCCGGAGCAGAAGCGAAGACAGATGCCGCTTCCGAAGTGTTACTGCCGTTTGTCGGTCGCGATCATGAACTCGCACAGTTACGCTTTGTGTTTCAACAAGCCATGTCAAGCCGGCGGCCGTTGGTAGTTGATATCCAAGGAAAATCTGGCGTTGGCAAAAGCTCTTTAATCCAATACTTCATCGACGAAATACAGGAGCGTGGAAATGCACTTGTTTTCAATGGGAAATGTTACGAGCACGAATCGGTGCCATTCAAGGCGTTAGACAGCATCGTCGACGCGATTACTCGCCACTTGATGAATGCTACAAATCTAGTTGAGATTTTGCCTGAAGACGTTGGGCCTCTTGGTCAAGTATTCCCGGTTTTGCAGCGAATTCCACTGGTAGTTGGTCAAGTCAAGTCCAACGCCGTTGATCCCTTAGAGCTACGGCGCCGCGCTGTCATCGCATTTCGCCTGCTTCTACGCAATTTATCGAAGCTTCACCCCCTCGTGCTTTGCATCGACGATTTGCAATGGGGAGATCACGACAGCGCTTCGTTGTTATTCGAAACGCTGAATGCGGACAAGATTGACAACCTGATGTTGGCCTTGACCTTTCGTTCCGAGCAGACCGAGACGAGTCCCTTTCTCAAAACATTTTTTTCAAAGTTCAGCAGCGCTAGAGTGCTTCGCTGCTCGTTAGAGTTGAAACCGCTGACACAAGCAGATTCCTTCTCATTAGCGAGCCGCATGTTAACTGGTGTCCAGCCAGAATTGATCGATTCTGTTGTTAGAGAATCGGGTGGAAATCCTTTATTTGTAGCTGAGCTGATTCGATATTTGCAAGGAACGGACGGCGCTACGCGTGTTGACAGTCGATTGTCACTGGATGACGTGTTATGGCAACGCATCTCCGCACTTCCCGAAGTGCCACGCACTTTGTTAGAAATTGCCGCTGTACACGGACGTCCTATACGGCAGGCCGAAATGCTGAACGCGGCGGCGATCGATTTAGATCAACGTCCAGCTCTCGCTATGCTTCGTTCTGGTCGGCTAGTGCGCAGTACGGTCGTCACGGGTGAGGTTGAGATTGAATCGTATCATGATCGCGTGCGTGAGTGCGTAGTCGCTCGTTTGCAACCGGATCGAAAGCGTGCGATTCACGCTTCCTTGGCACACGCGCTGCTCGACTCGCACCAAGATGAGCCGGAAGTGCTGGCTGGACACTTCTTTGAATGTGGTGAATTGCTTAAAGCACGCACATACTTCGAGAAAGCCGCGGCTCAGTCTGCGCAGTCACTCGCTTTTGAACGCGCTGCCGAGCTTTACAAACGCGTGCTCGAGATCGGCGTCGAAAATGATCCGCAACGATGCGAAATGAATGTAAAACTTGGTGAAGCGTACACCAATGCAGGTCGAGGGTCTGAAGCTGCCAAAGCTTACTTAGCGGCATTGCACGGAGCCTCATCTGAAAGGCAGTTGGAGCTTAAGCGTCGCGCTGCGCAGCAATTATTAACTAGCGGTCAGGTTGATGAGGGTTTGCAATTACTACAAGAAACTTTGCGTGCCGTCGGCCTGAGTTTGGCGAGTTCGCAAAGAAAAGCCTTTTTGTCGTTGCTCTTTCATCGTATGAAGTTGGCAGTCCGCGGGCTTAATTTCAAGGAGCGACCTGAAGATCAAGTTCCAAGCCGCCTCATCAACCAGATTGATGCCGGATGGGCGGCCAGTTTGGGACTTAGCATGAATGACAATACTCGTGCTGCGGATATTCAAACACGGCATTTGCTTTTGGCTCTGCGTGCCGGCGAACCGGCCAGAATTGCAAGAGCACTAGCAATGGAAGTTCCTCATATGGCGGGCCATACCGGCACAAAGATGAAACGGGCTGCGATGGCGATTTCATCACGAGCAGAGGAATTGGCTCGACGCTTGGATGACTCATATCTCATTGCTTTGGTAATTAGCACTCGCGGCGTAGCAGAGTACTTGAATGAACGCTGGCAGGTAGCGGTGGAGCTGTGCCAGCGCGGCGACCGATTGTTTAGTGAAAAATGTGTGGGAGTCGCTTGGGAACGTGCAACCACCCAGTCGTTCGCGCTGTGGAGTTTGCAACAAGCTGGCGATCTCAAAGAGTTATCGCTACGTGCCCCTGTGCTGATTGCGGAAGCCGAGAGTCGTGGTGACTTGTTTGCGAAAACGAACATGATGTGCTTTCAAGCAATCATTGAGCTTATGCACGATCAACCCCAAAATGCAATCTCGCTGATTGAACACACCAATCAGAATTGGTCCCACGCAAGCTATCACATTCAACATTACGCATTCTATCAAGCACGCGTAACTGCGGACCTTTATGCTGGCGATTACACTGCGGCGTGGAAGAACGCCTGTGATGGTGCTCAGCGGTTTAATAACTCATTCTTAAAACGTATTCAACTTTTCCGCGTTCATGTAACACTACTCCAAGCTTACAGTGCGTTAGGCTTAGCTCGAATTTCCAGCAGTCCGCAATCGCTATTGAAACAAGCTGAGCGACTTGCACAAAAACTCAAGAAGGAAAATACGGGTTGGTCGCTGGCTGCGGCAGATTTTGTGCTCGGGGTGGTCGCACATCAGCGAAACCAAACAAGCCAGCAAAATCGATTGTTGTCTTTAGCCTCGGATAGATTCGAACAAAATGGTATGCAGTTGTTCGCGATTGCCGTACGCAGTCGAATCGCGGAGCTGGATTCATCATCCTCTGAGTCCGTTGGCGAGTTGAGCACTAAGTTGAGACTGCATGGAGTGGAAAACCCGGAGCGAATGATTGCAGCGTGGGCACCAGGATGTTGAGCCACTGTAAGCTAGGATTCCGAGCTTTTTACAAAGCGGGGTTTTATCCCCCGAAATATCCCGTCATACCAAATAAGAAGGTGTCGGCCGACGAGGATCCGCTAACGGTCGAACCGGGCACGATCACCTGTGGACCTCGATAAATGCCCCCAATCGAGTTCTCAAATCCATGGGCATACGCACATGAAAGCATCAAGCGGTCGGCGATTTTCCAACTCGCTCCTGTATAGAGGGTGTGCATGATAAAGGCCGGGGAAGCGATGTTAATGGTGGCTAGCGGGCTCGTGGGATCAGTCTGATCGCGAAGTGGACTTTGATTAAACGTGTAACCAGCCCGCACTGCCGTTCCTTTGCCTACTAATCTTTGAGCACCGAGAGCAACGCCGAAGGTCGATCGCCACCCAAGCCCTGTCACACGTTCATCCGGTCCGAATGAACCATCACGAAAACCGTCTGTGTTCGCATAATCTGTGTAACGAAAGTCGGACGCGAATAACCAGCGATGCATGCCAGTATACGAACTCCCAATGGAGGCGATCATGGGATAGTCGAAAGCAAATTTCTCTCGAATTGGTTGTCCCTGAGCATTGATTCCGTTATATCGAAAATCTGAAATCCATTGGGTGCTTTTGACCGACGCTCCTAATCGCCAGTCGTCGGTTAAATAGTAAAACACTCCAGCATTGACACCGCCTCCCGCCGCATAACTACCATTCCCTGCTCGGGGATAGCTGACGAATGGACCATTTCCGGGATGATCGGGCGGCACCACGATGTTAGGATCAAGACTCAAACTTGCCAAACAAACAGTGGGTGAAACGCCAATCGACAAGCGATCTGTGATTTGGCGAGAGACGGTCGGCGCAATCTGGATCACTCCCAATTGGCTATAAACCGGACCCACGCCCAATCCTTGAGGTGGTGGCGCTTGAAGGATCGGGTTCGACGGATCGCTTGGGTAGTTCACTCCTAGTCCGCCAATGGTCATGATTCCAAGACCGTAGGTATTGCGCGAATTCTGGTCGTGGTATACCAGGCCAATCGACGGCAGCGGAAACACGCCTGCGTCACTATCGGTCGATCCAGACAGATTGCTCGGTGGAGCTCCAGGTCCGAAGACGTTCGCAGGAACGCTGGACGAAAGAGTTGAATGTGGCCAAAGAACTTCTATCCCAAACGCCATCTCAGAATTCAGTGCAGAAATCGTGGCCGGGTTCCAATAGATTGCTCCCAAGGAATCTAGCGGCGCGGCCGTCGAAGCTCCTCCCATCGAGCGATTTACGGGCCCCTGTCCTGTAAATACAATTCCATTTTGCCCAAACAGGAGAGACGCGGTTGACATGAAAGCAATTGTGCCAAGCAGACCTCTGTACACGGCATTCACTGTAATATCCCCAACTAAGGCCACGACAATAAGACACTTCTCGCTGAACGCCACCAAGTTAGTCCTGTTCAGCGAGATCTCGCTTTCGTTTAACCGAGATGGTGGCGTCCAGCGAGAAGTGTCATAATAAGCACTGATAAACCGATTTTTCGGTCGCTAAGACACACACAAGAGAAGCTTTCAACTAGGTTTAGAATAAAGACAAATGCTGATATTTGTGTTGTATCGAAGCTGTAGTTGATGCCGATCGGGCGAACTGTGACGCCACCTTCGTGGTCTCGTTGGTCATCCGGGTACGTTCAAAGAATCGAGCCGGGTCGGAATAGTCTTTTGATACCGTATTGCGCTGAGTCCGAGTATGGTCGAGGTGAACGGCAAACTCCGAAGCCTCCATCGGGCGGTTTTCCCGAAGATCTTCGCGAGGTGTTACAACTTGGTACCACGGTTTTAGTTTTTCCATAGGATTCAACGCAAAAGCATTAAAGATGAAAGCGGTAGTGCGACCAGCCGTGGATCGGCTAGCTTAATCGGTGTTTGTGTAACGATGATTCCAAACGATGCATTGTTCACTGATTTTTCGATGAAAGAACGCACTGCCTCAGTATCACGTAGGTCATCTATTCGGCGTTGATACTTCACTTCCATAGGGATGCGACGCGTACCGATGGTCAGCACATAGTCGACCTCGGGCTCACCCTTACGCTCGGGAAGATGGGCTAAGTCCAAGCCTGCAATTGTCGACAACGTAGCGCCTACGACACTTTCAGCGATGTGGCCAGCCAACGTTGTCAAATGAATATCCTTCGCTAAGGCTTCAGGGGCCAGCGGAATGATTTCTTGCAACCAACTTGCCCGCAACCCGTGATCGGCAAGACAAATCTTCGCCCCACCCCGTTGTCGTTTCAACCGAATTTCCAATGGTGGAACGAGCCTTAGCAACAGCGTATCGCCTAGAAAACGCAGATATTGGGTGATGCGCTGCGGGCCAACGTTCGCGGACAAGGCACGTTGGGCTTCGCGGGCCAGTGTAATCGGAAGCGGGCATTGTCCCACATATCGACAGGCCAAACGAAACACTTCTTCGAGCAACGGTGCATCTCGTTTGCGGCCGCGCTCTCCCACTCGCAAATCATGTTGAATGACACGCCGAATCACAGTCTCGTTCAATTGGTCGGCGAGGACCGACCACGGAAGATCTTTACGCTGATGGACAAGGGGATAACCTCCTCGCTCGGAGAACCATTTGAATGCTACCTCGACCTCGTCAGCATTTTGACTTCCGAACTCAGCCAGTTCGCGCCAAAAATCAACTCTCGTTAATGGCTCCAAACCATTGTCCGCCAGAAAGGGGTTCTTCACTCCCAAGCCATCAAAATTAGCGATCTCCGTCAGACTCAGAACACCGGTCTCGATTGTCGTAATGCGGCCAGCCAAACTGTCGCGTCCCAATTCAATCCGCAATGCGGAACTGCCAGTCACGACGACTTGTGTAGAGGAGATGTCAACCAGCGATTTAAGTTGTGGAGCCCAGTCAGGCAGATTTTGCACTTCATCGAGAAAAATATAGGTCGGCTGGCCTTCTCTGGCGGCTTGATTCAGTTTTTTACCCAACACGACTTTCTCAAACCAATCAATCATTCGCAGCAGCGGTTCGGATAATTTCATTAATTCCGGCAACTCATCACATTGCACACGAAAGATATTTCGGGCAGGCACCCCTTGCTCAAGTAGGTCAGATAAAAGTTGAAGTTGAGCGGTCGTTTTTCCAATCTGGCGTGGCCCTCTCACGACCACGATCGGAGCGAGCTTCAAATCGAGTCGACGTTTCATGGTCTGTACTAAGTGACGTCGTGTCGCGGGCAGTGGTGGCAATGGCGCCGATTCCCACCAAGGATTCATGCGTCGAATATCCTGGATCAGTCCAGTATCGAGTGAATACTCAGGGAATAGAAATTCTTCGCTCATTCGCCGACTATCTGAATCGCACTGTCCACTTCACGCGGAACTGAAATGCAAGAATGGATCATTTTGGAAGGTCTCAGAAAGCAGTATAGCTTAACCCAACTTTGCTTGTTTTGGCTTTCCATTAAAGCCCCAATCCCTTCTTCCTTGCCAACACACCTTCGACCCAACGGCGTTCATCGGTCCCGGTTGGGTAAAGCTTATTGAGGTTGTCCGCAAGTTGCCAAAAGCGATCCTCTTTACCGACCCCATCGTCGACAAGGAATCGTTTTAGCATTTCACCGCGATTGGCTGCGAACAGAATCATCGATTGGTGCACGCGATCCAGCACCGTGTTGCCTGCGGCTGGTCCCTTCAAATCGGTCCATCCGGATTCGGCTGCGTCGACTTCGTCGAGTTGCTCGAATAGCATTTGCTGTTTGACTTTCTTCTTGCGGCCACCACTGGCTTCACTACCTTTCGCGCCCTTGTCCAGAAGTCGACGGACTTTGAAATTGCCGATGTCCCCATGCTCATCAA
>JAYVHC010000226.1:0-4211 GCA_043771575.1 Planctomycetia bacterium | reverse complement strand
AAGTAGACGAAGCGTTAGACGCATCCGGGAATCGGAACGAGTTCACATCGATGATAGGTGCCGCGGCATGATCGACATCGTTAAGTGCATCGATGAAGCCGTCTTCCTTGCTCATCTTGATTTTCACGCCATCCACAGCGTCTTTCGCATTGTCATCGAAGCGATCGCGCTGGTGGGTTTCACGAGTCTTAAGCATCCCACCTGGCAATATTTTTCCGCCGTTGGGAACAGTGACGGTAGTCGCCTCTTCTCTAGGAACATTCACCGAATACGAATACAGCTGCTCAACGCCCAAGGCGCTAACTGTTGGCACAGCAATACCCTCCCATCCGACGACTTCCGGCATAGATGACTTTGCCGTTTCATCAATGGCGAGTGCTACCGGTGCTTTGGGTTGTTCGTATCCCGCATTGGGTGCACTTTCGCTAAACTTTTCATTTTGGGACGTTGAACTATTCAAATAGCGCTCAGAAGCTCCCACGTCGAACCTTCCGTAGGCAAAGGGCTGCGAGTAATAGTCATTTGACGAGCTAGTGCTTGCACCTTTCTCCGAGTCCAACAATCTTGTGTTAGTAGCTGCTGGTGTCGCATCAGTAAAATCGAGACCATTATCGGTGCGTCGAGTCATTTCCAAACTGTATCTTCTAGCGACACTTCGGGCTGACTGAACACTGGGAAGCAGTATCAGAAAAAGCAACACACTGGCTACAGTAACTATCACTCCCGCCGTGGCCCACCATCGCGACCCTACAGACTTCTGTTTAGTGTTTAGCGAGCTTGCTAACACGACCTTAGCGAGCGGGAGTTGATCGGTGCCGTCCAGCACAGCTAACAGCTTTTCACGTCTATCGGCAGACAACTGCCAAGCATCCTCTGACTTCGCAGGTTCGGTATCCTTAGCAAGTTCGCCCGCTCCGACTTCGCACAACAGACCGTGCAAGTGCTCAAGGTGCTGATAAAAGGCAGCCACTTCGCTGCGCTGTTCCATCAGCAACTGCAATTGATCAAGCTCGAAGTCCGACGCTTCGCCCATCACCAGATTCATCAACCGAACTTGAAGCTCAGTGTTGATTGAATTTGCGTCGATTGAATTGCTGTCGCTAAATTCTTCGTTCATGATTCGTCTTCAACTCCACTGTGCTTATCAACTCCACTGTGCTTATCAACAACACTGTGCTTATCAACAACACTGTGCTTTTCAACAACACTGTGCTTTTCAACAACACTGTGCTTTTCAACTCCACTGCGCAACAGACCCGCCGCAAGCTTCTTCAAGACCTGATGCAGCCTGAACCCCACATTGCTGATCGTTAGTCCCGTTAGCTGGCTGATGTCTCGGTACTTTAAACCTTCGTAATATTTCAGTTGCACAAGCCGCCGATCTTTCTCTGGCAATTGGCTGACCAGTTGCCTCAGTTCGGCCACCGTCTCCATGCGAGCGATCAAGTCATCGGGCGTTTCAAGCGAACTGTCAGCGATCAGCCCTCCATCGTCGCCGCTCCCTAGCGTCTCACGGCGACTCTTCCGCAAGTAGTGAAATGCTCGGTTGCGAACGCTGCCGAACAGCCAAGCTCGCGGCTCATTGACCTCAGCCCATTTGGCGTGAAGTTGCAGGAAAACTTCCTGGACAATTTCCTCCGCCACAGCCCGGCGGCCGGCGAGTGAATAAGCGTAGCGCAGCAAATTCGACTCCTCGCTCTCGAACAAAGTTCGTAGCGTCGGTGAACCCGCTTCGGGCAATTCCGTCAGGTTGACTTCCGGAGTCGATTTCAACATGGCCTCTTCACGCTGTACTTCTCCACATCCAGCCGATTTGTCGGTCACTAATGACAAGACCCTCGACGAGCCGATTTATTAGAGTAATTCCATGGGATTTGGCAAAATATAGCTAATTCAATAAGAAAACGGGTTCATCCGGGCGAAGCGTGCGGCACATCGAGGTTCAAGCTTTATCGTGTAGGACTATGTAGAATGGTTAAGTCCCTCGTTTTTGCGTGGGTCGCTCTTGCCGAGTGCGACCCTTCGCTGCCAAAGTTAAAATGGTCGCACCCGGCAGGAGCGACCCACCAAATACAAGCAATTTGCTCTTGAGCACGCTATTCCCGGATGATCCCAAAAAGATGATGCGATCGACACCCGCGGCGGTTGCTGCCCGCGCGAAGTTGGCCGCTGCGATCCGATCCTGCGATTCGAAGTCACGGTCTGCTCCCATCGAATGAACGAAGTAATAGGCCGTGTCCACTCCTTCGAATACAGCGCTCAGGGACTGAGCATCCAGAACGTCCCCCGATATAGCCCGTGGCGCCAGTCAGCAGAACCAAACCCTGCATCGGCATCTCCTATCTTCGAACTCTCGGACGACTCATTGACGGATTCGACAGGCTACGCAGCGAAGCGCTGAAGTCGCTAACGAGCTGCGATCGATTCAAACTCGAAGAAACATTACCTTCATTCGAAGTGCGGAGGCGACAAATGCGTCGAGCAGGTGTAACATTGTGCTTGAACTAGTAGGGTGGGGGAAGCTGACAAAAATACAAATTGAACCTTGAGATCCATTGTAGTGCATGCATGAAACAAGTGATTGCCATTGTCCGACCGTATTTGGCGGAACGTGTGATTGAGAATCTAAGACTTGCTCCGCTCGAGGCGCTTTCGGTTCGCGAAGTACAGGGTTTCGGTCGTCAGAAAAACTATCTCGCCGATTACAGTGAAAGCGAATATGGCTTAGCATTTTTACCCAAAGTGGAAATCACGATGTGGGTGGAAGATCAACGCGTTGAAGAAGTTATCAAGCGAGTGGTCGAGGTTTCCCGCAGCGGGCGCATGGGTGACGGCAAAATCATGGTGATGCCGGTCGCCGGATTTGAGGACACTGTTCGCTCGCGTGGTGAATAAAGCAGAAGAGTTCGCCACTTACGGCTCTCTATGCGTTACAATATCCCCTTAGATTTGCCAAGCGGCCCAGGCCTTAAGCTGGCGATTGTGGCGGTGATTTTGCCGATGTGATTTTGCTGATGTGATTTTGCTGGTTGGCAGGATACTTTATTTCAATCCATCCAATACTAAATCTGGAGACTCAGTCATGGCGATTGCAGAAGTTGCGCGACCCAAACCCAAGGTGCGACACACTGAATGTTTCATTGGCGGCAAATGGCGCCCGTCTGTCAGCGGCAATACTTTCGCGACGGTGAATCCAGCCACCGAGGAAACGATCGTTGAAGTGGCAGAGGGGGACGCCGCCGACATTGATTTGGCAGCCAAGGCGGCGCGGGTCGCATTTGAAACGGGGCCGTGGAGCCGCATGGACGCGCGCGACCGAGGACGTATTATCTATCGCTTAGCGGACTTGATCGAAGAAGAAATCGATGATCTAGCGGCGCTCGAGAGTCTCGATAACGGCAAGCCGGTTGCCGTGGCACGAGCTGCAGATTTGCCTTTGGTGATCGATTGCCTCCGCTACTACGCAGGCTTTGCCGACAAGATTCATGGCTCAACAATTCCCGTGCGCGGCAACTACTTTACGTACACACGCAAGGAACCGGTCGGTGTTGTTGGGCAGATCATCCCTTGGAACTTCCCGATGTTGATGACCGCATGGAAATGGGGACCGGCGCTCGCGGCGGGTTGCACTGTAGTCATGAAACCAGCTGAACAAACTCCATTGACCTGTTTGCGGATGGCTCAGCTAGCACAAGAAGCCGGCATTCCTGACGGTGTTATCAACGTCGTTCCTGGCTACGGTCCAACCGCCGGTGCCGCTATCGTAAAACACACTGGCATCGACAAAGTCGCGTTTACTGGCGAACATCGCACCGCGCAAATCATCATGCGCGAAGCTTCCGAATCACTGAAGCGATTGACTTTCGAGCTGGGTGGTAAGAGCCCCAACGTGATTCTTGCGGACGCAGACCTTGATGCTGCTGCTGCCGGAGCGGACTTGGGATTGTTCTTCAATCAAGGGCAATGCTGTTGCGCAGGCAGTCGAGTGTTTGTGCAAGATTCTGTTCACGACGAATTCGTGGAAAAGCTGCGCCAGCTCGCGGCCAGTCGCAAACTTGGCGATCCGCTTGCTCTTGATACCGAGCAAGGACCGCAAGTCGATCAAGCTCAGTTCGATAAGATTTTGTCGTTCATCGACAAAGGAAATAATGAGGGGGCGAACTGCATCGTGGGTGGTTTACGACATGGTTCGCGAGGTTATTTTGTGCAGC
>JAYVHC010000225.1:0-6151 GCA_043771575.1 Planctomycetia bacterium | reverse complement strand
TTACCGTAGGATTCAGGGCGGTAACGTTACCCTGACAGGGACTTCCACCCTGCTGATCAAACGCCTTCAAAGGCGCACTAGAACGATTGTCCTCAATCGCTCAGAACCCGCCTCAACTCCTGCTATCGAATCTCTCCAGACGAAGGGCCTTCAGACTAGGTCCATAATGACCAAGCAGATTCTCTGGACGCGGAGTAACCGAGATCGTTCCATCGCTGTTCTCGTAACAATCGCGGCGATAACGAATGTTACGGACTTCGAGTCGCAATTCTTACTGAATGAACGACTTGTATCCAACGATCCGCGCGTCAGCCGGAGCATTCGATGGCAGGATAATCGTCTAGGTGATTTCCAGGCTTTTGAATTTGGAACTTTTGTTCTGCCCTTTGCGATTCTTTCGTTTCTTCCGCTACGCAGCAAAGCGAACATTTTGCTCGCCAAAAAATCCTTGAACATCGCAAGCCTCCTTTGCATAAGAGTTTGCGATAGCCTGACTGATTCACAGCCACGCAACCGAAAACTATATCGAGCCACAATATCGAAACGACGCTCACCTTCGAAGAGCGCTCCGATCGGCTGCGCTCCTAGGGCGACATTGATGATCGAAATATGGACACATTTCCAAGCTCCATCGAGTTCAAAATTATTCGACGCTTACTTACCGCTCGGTTTTAAGCAGGTTCGGATCTGTTCTCCGTAGCGCGGAATCCTAGGTTGCCATAGCGATGGTAGTCGACACATAAGCTCTGTTCGCGGACGTACCACAGTAATTCAATTCGGCCACATGGGCTGACGGGCGCATCAGCGATGTAGATGAACTGCTCTTCAGCGGCTTTGCGAACTGTGAGTGGAACGTTCGCGGGTAGTGCATATCGCACTCGATCTACTTGCTCTTGGCGAATGGCTTCAACTAGCTCAACATCGCTCTCTTCGACGAACTCAAGATCTGCTGCCCACTCGCGCGTCAACGCTTCGAGCAACTTGAGTGAATCCACTTGGACATCTTCTGCGTGACTCAGGGTCGCGCGACCGCCGACAGCGATCACTGCGGCGGCTCTGGCGATGATACTCAGCAACGAATCCGAAGTGCTTACCCGAATGCGCATGTGCGTCATCGGTTGATACAAGCGAAAATTATCTTGGCCGATCAATCGCAGGGTATCATGCTTTTGCCGAATCTCTGAGATCGCGAATTGATCGTAGTCGAGCAGGGCAGATTGCAGTACGGCCCACTGGGCATCGGTCAATTGAGCCTGCATCCGTTTCGCATCAGCGTTTTCTTCATCATTCAACAGTTGCCAAAAAGCGGATAACGACTCGAGTTCCGGCGCTTCGGTTAAGCTTGCTTCATTTGCAGCAGCCAGCTGAGTTTCGTCGATCGTGGCAAACTCCATTAGTGGCACAACGTAGTTTGGTCCCCCAGCTTTGATGCCCGGACCTAAGGCGCTCTTGCCCATACCGCCGAACGGCTGTCGCAAAACGACCGCACCGGTTGTAGAGCGATTGATGTAAAGATTGCCAGCGACCACCCGCGACGACCAGTACGCTTGTTCGCGATCATCCAGGCTTTCAAGGCCGCTGGTCAAGCCGTATCCGGTTTGATGCACCAGATCGATGGCTTGTTGCAGCGTGCGGTACTTCATCACTCCAAGCACCGGTCCGAACAATTCGGTCATATGTGTAAAGCTACCTGCGGAAACACCCCATTTAACACCCGGCGAATACAAGCACGGATTCTCATCGATCACACGCGGCATCGCAGCCCAGGCTTCGTCCGGCTCAAGTTCCTTAAGCCCGCGAAGCAGAGCTCCGTCTGGCGGACGAATCAGCGGCCCCATTTTGGTTTTCAAATCCCAAGCCGAGCCGACCTTGAGGCTAGAAACAGCATCGACTAAGCCGTAGCGGAAGTGTTTGTCATGAAAGACCTCTTCTTCGAGTAACAGCAGGCTGGTCGCGCTGCATTTCTGACCCGCATGCGAGAATGCTGAATGCAAGATACTCTTAATCGCCAATTCGCGATCGCTGAGGCTCGAAAGAATCGTGCAGTTCTTTCCGCCAGTTTCAGCCAACAACCCCAGCGACGGTCGAGCGGTCAAAATTCGCTGCGCCGTTTCGGTGCCGCCGGTCAGAATCACGGTTTGAATTCGTGGGTCAGCTAACAAGTGCTGGCTGGCGTCCGCGCCTGAACAGACCACGAACTGCAAGGCCTCACGCGGAACGCCCGCCGCCCAAAAACACTCGCAAAGCACGCGAGCTGGCAAGGCGGTATCGGACGCCGGTTTAAGAATCACTGTGTTGCCGGCAGCAAGTGCGGCAGCGATCCCACCGCATGGAATCGCCACTGGAAAATTCCAGGGGCTGATGACAACGACCACACCGCGCGCTCGAGCGTACAATTTCGCATGGGTTTGCAATTCGATGGCTGTCTTCGCGTAGAATTCGACAAAATCGATCGCTTCGGAGACCTCGGGATCACTTTCCATGATTGTCTTGCCGCCATCGGCCAACGCAGCGCCGATCAGGTCCGCACGCCGCACACGCAGCTCCTGAGCCACACGGCGCAGCAGCTGGTAGCGTTCCTCGGCCGCCAGTCGTCGCCAGCCAGCGGGATCAGCCATTGCGGCGTCGATACAGCGTTTCAGTTGTCGCTCACTTGCTTGCCGGTATCGCGCTACGACAACATGGGGCCGCGACGGATCGAGCGATTCAAAATTCGCACCCGCGCCTGCTTCGTCCGCTCCGCCAATCACGCAGGGGATCTCCGTTGCCAAACTATCGCATTTGCGTTGCCATTGCGCGACGATCGAATGCGCCCATTCGGAATGATGCGGCAATGAAAAATCGGTGTCAGGTTCATTGGCGAGCCGTCGCCAAGTCTCAGGTGCAGCCGGTTGTGCGGGTGGTTGGCGCCGGTTTTGCAAACGATTCGGGGCGCTCGATACCTGCTCCATCCGTTCGACGGAAGCGATGAACAACTTTTCAAGCTGCTGCCAATCGGGGCTGTCGACTTCGATCTTGAATGCGTGACGCAAGAAGTTGTCCGGACCTGTGTTCTCGTCCATGCGGCGGACTAGGTAGCCGATGGCATGGATGAAATCTTCGTGTTTGCAAGCCGGTGCGTATAAGAGCAAGTTATCGACCAGTTCGCGCAGTGCACGCCGCTGATGATTGGCCATCCCTTCGAGCATCTCGAATTGCACAAACTCAAGTGCTCCGCACTTGGCAGCTAAAAGCAACGAAAACGCCACTTCGAACAAGTTGTGACTGGCGATGCCCAGGCGTACCGCCGCAATATTTTCCGGCCGCAAACCGAATGCAACCATGCGTTTGTAGTTTGCATCAGTGTCTATTTTGACTTTGTAGGGCGCTTGAGGCCAACCCCGAAGCGACGCTTCAACGCGTTCCATCTCCATGTTCGCACCCTTGACGATGCGAATCGTTACTGGGGCTCCCCCGTTAACTACCCGCTGACGAGCCCATGCGGTTAACTGCTGCTGAATCAGAAAACTATCCGGAATGTAAGCTTGCAGTGCAATACCGGCTCGAACTTGCTCCATACCTGGCCGGTCTAGCGTCATCATAAAGACTTCTGACGTCAGCGACATGTCGCGATACTCTTCCATATCGAGATAGACGAACTTCGAAACGCTCGTTCCACTCAGCTTTACGAATTGATGACGCGCGGCGGCACGGTAGAGCAACTCAAGTCGGTTGGCGATCATTTTGATGGTCGATGTGCGGGCGATCGGAGAGATCTGCGAATAGAGCGTCGAGATCTTGATCGACACGCACTCAATTTCGGGCATTTGCAATGCGCCCAGGTACGCTTCGAGACGACGCTGGGCTTCTCCTTCGCCGAGCAGGGATTCGCCGAGCAAGTTTACATTCATGCGCACTCCCTCCTCGCGGCGGGCATGCAAGTGCTCGCGCAGCATCTCGCGCTCAGCCGGCAGAATCACGTTAGCGGTTTCTTTGCGCATCTTATCTTTGACCAGCGGCACCGCGACCCCCGGCAAGTAGCCGCCAAACGATTGAAAGCCACGCAACATGGTGCGGTCGAGCGGACTGAAGAATCGCGGGATGCCTTGAACATCAAGGATATGAACCAGTTGATCGACAGCCCGCGCCGCCGTCTCACTGCGAAACGCCTGGTCCGTCATCTGTGTCAAGGTAGCTTTGTCTCGAGGATGCTGAATCATGCGATCCAGTTCCGCTTGTTGTCGTCGCTCGGCTGGCGTCTGCAACTCCGTGGCTCGCTGCTGGATCAGTTTGGCTAGTTGTAATGAAAGTTTGGCGATTTTACTGATGTCGTTCAAGCCGGATGCATCGATTTGTTCAAGCAACTGCGATACGGACCAAGGGCTGAGTTGCATAGTCTACTTCTGAGAATTATCAGGTTTATTAAGGCCAAATTCGGCGGTGTCAGACAACTTCGATGCGTCCGGTGGATCCGCTTTGGGTGTCGGGACAAGGGGCCGGAAACCGGTCGTGTCGCGCAACAGTCTCTCTAAGGTTATCTCGGCGGCAACCTTTGTCTTCGGACGCGAATTGTCTACGGGGGCTCCTAAACGTGCTACCACTGCGGTAATGTTGTCGAGCCCACCGCGAAAATTTGCCAAATCGATCAACGAACGGCACGACTCGGGTGGCTCCAATTCCGTTTCCAGCAAATTGCGGATTTCATTATCTCGAACGTGACGATACAAGCCGTCGGTGCAGAGCATGATCGTATCACCGGGCAGCAAGGCAACTTTATGAACTTCCGGTACCACTTCCGCCGCTCCAGCACCGAGCGCATTGTAAAGTACATTGCTCCAACGCGAGTTGTTCGCCTCTTCGACTGTCATACCGCCTTTCTCAACGAGCTGATTGGAGACGGTGTGATCGCGCGTTAGTTGCCGCAGTTCTCCTTCGCGCAGCAGGTAACAGCGACTGTCACCTGCATGCAGCACATACATCCACGGCCAAATTACATAGGCAACGGTCAGCGTTGTACCCATGCCTTTTTTTCCAATTTCCTCGCGGGCCTCTTTCTCGATCGCTTCGTGCGCGTGCTGCATTAGCTTCTTTAGATCTTCGATGAATCCAGCTTCGCGCTGCGCCTCCTCGTTTTCGCTGCTGGAGAACCAGTGCATGCTGTTGAGCAGCTGATTGATTAGCAAGTCGATGGCCATGCGACTAGCGCGATTGCCACCCGGATTGCCACCCATGCCATCTGCGACCATCAATAATTTGCCGTGCGACATGCCATAGAGTCGCGACTGCGCGTCAAGATTCAGACTGGTAGATTGAACCAGCATCGATTTGTTGAGATCGGCGATCAGGAATTGATCCTGGTTGTTGTCGCGTTTCTTGCCAACATCAGTCCGCCCTGCACTGATAATTTTCGCGAGCATGCGATCTGCCTCGTGGTCCGTGTTCGTCCTGAAAGGAAGGCTATATTCTAACCAAGATCCGCATGGCTAGGGGCTGCACGCAAATGATCCAGTTGCGCCCGTCGCTGTCGCGACTCCGGTCATTCGCGCCGTCTCGCGGTCGCATCCGGCAGATGCGACCCAGCCTGGGTCACTCTTGCCGAGATTGCCCTCGGCCGATCCGGAATGCAGCTCCATTCCACATGCGTTTGGCTAATCTCGATGCGATTCGTAGCTGACCTTGCAATCTGGCAACGAATTCAAAAACAGCTTGCCGTAGGCTTTAGTCGAAATTCTTGGGTCGAGGATGACCACAATCCCCGCATCATCAGCGGTTCTAATCAGTCGCCCAAAGCCCTGTCGCAGCTTGATGATCGCTTCGGGAATTTGGTGGTCGCGGAACGGGTTGCCGCCCGCTGCGCGAATGGCTTCTAGTCGAGCTTCGAGCAGCGGATGGTCGGGGACGCTGAATGGCAGCTTGGTGATGATCACGTTGGTCAGGGCGTTGCCGGGAACATCCACACCTTGCCAAAAACTGTCGGTACCAAACAATGCACCGCGAGGGTTTTGCTTGAACTGCTCAAGCAACGTTCCGCGTGGTGTGCCTTCCGCTTGACTGTAGAGTGCCAGCTGTTGCTGTGCCAGCCAGCCTTGTAGCTTTTGCGCCGTCGATCTCAACAATCCATAATTAGTAAATAACACAAAGGCGTGGCCATCAGTGCGAAGTAAATAGCGTT
>JAYVHC010000224.1:0-4661 GCA_043771575.1 Planctomycetia bacterium | reverse complement strand
CGTAACGTGCCGTTTCCTTACGCTTGGCGTTATCGCAATTATGTGATCGACGCGTTCAACGCGGACAAGCCCTATAACGAATTCATTGCCGAGCAGATTGCAGGTGACTTGATGGTTGCTGGCAACGCCAAGGACCGCGAAGAAAAACTGGTCGCAACTGGCTTGTTGGCACTTGGATCGATGGATCTGAACGAACGTGACAAGGAGCAATTTCAGCTTGACCGCATCGATGACCAAATGGACACGATCGGTCGTGCAACGATGGGCCTCACGCTTGGTTGTGCCCGCTGTCATGATCATAAGTTTGATCCTATTGCGCAGAGAGATTACTACGCGCTGGCAGGAATTTTTGCAAGCACTACGACGCTGAGTGGCCAACAGAGTAAACAGGGAGGCGGCAAGGAATATCACCATCCTGAACTGTTAGCTCGGCTCGACGCACCGCTACCGCTGAAAAAGTCTGCTGCGGAAAGTACAAGAACCAAGATGCTTCAAGAACGTCTCACCCAAATTATTTCCTCAGTCAAGAAGAATGAGATCAACAAAAATCGCCGTATTGAAATCCGAAGAGAAATCAATGCGATTCGCGAAGAGCTTGCGAAGTCAAGTGCATCGACAGGGGCAGATCCAAGTCCGTTCAAGAACAAGAACAAGAAGAACGACATCGCCGACGAAAAAGTCGACCCTAACGCTGAGTTAGCGATGGCTGCCGTTGATGGCCCTGTAACTGATCTCGCGCTGCGTGTTCGCGGCGAGCCCGATATCAAGGGCGAGGTGGTGCCGCGCGCGTTTCCGGTTATCTTTAAGCAAGCTTATTCGCCCGCGCTACCTAAAGACGGCAGCGGTCGACTTGAGTTATCGAAGTGGCTCACGTCACGCCAACATCCGCTCACTGCGCGCGTCATGGTAAACCGTATTTGGGCTCATCTGCTCGGTCGCGGCCTGGTTGAGTCCGTCGATAACTTCGGCGCGTCGGGGACAAGTCCGACGCATCCCGAGTTGCTCGATCATCTGGCGTCACGTTTCATGGATAACCATTGGTCGGTAAAGTCCGCTGTGCGCGCGATCGTGCTTAGCCGCACCTATCGATTGAGCGGTCAACACAGCGAAACAAATGCAGCGGCTGATGAGGACAATCAACTGTATTGGCGAGCCAATCTGAGGCGGCTTGAAATTGAAGCCATTCGCGACTCGTTGCTCGCCGCCGGTGGTCTGCTTGAGCAAGAGCGGCCTACGGGAGCCCCGTTCAGTCAATCGATGGGTAGCGATCTGTCAAAAATCAATCAAAAGAACCGAAAGAACAACCTTCCGGACACGATTGGCGAACCGATTCGCACGGTTTATCTGCCGGTGTTTCGATCGAAGCTGCCAGGGATGTTCACGGTTTTCGATTTCGCAGAGCCCGATCAAGTTAATGGCCGGCGCGACGTGACGACGGTGGCCCCACAAGCCCTGTTTATGCTAAACAATCCCTTCGTGGTTGAAGTCTCAAAACGCGCGGCCCAGCGCATACTTGACCAGCCACTCCCCGACGATCGTTCGCGGGTTCGTTTTGCCTATGCATACGCGCTTTGTCGCTATCCCACTGAGGCTGAGACAGCACGGGCATTGGAGTTCGTGAGTGATGATTCTGATCGTCAAAGTAATTGGTCGACGTTTATTCAAGCGTTGTACTCCGCGGCTGAGTTTCGTTACATTCCTTGATTTGAAATTGAACTCATGAAAACTTGCAATAACACGTTCACGCCGCTGACACGCCGCGGGATGTTGCAGCACACAGCGGCAGGGTTCGGTTGGATGGCGTTTGCTGCGATGAATGCGCAACTGGCTATCGCAGACCAAGAATACACCTCGCCGCTCGCGCCGAAACAACCACACTTTTCAGGCAAGGCAAAACGCGTCATCTTCTTGTTCATGCAAGGTGGACCAAGTCATCTTGATACCTTCGACTGGAAGCCTGAATTGCTGAGATCCGGTGGCAAGACGGCGACGCTGGCTCAGTACGACAAAAGCAAAGAAGGTAAGTTGCTCGCGCCGCAATTCAAGTTCGCTCAGCACGGGCAAAGCGGATTGCATATTAGCGAGTTGTTTCCGGAGCTGAGCCAACACGCGGACGATTTGTGTTTGCTTAACGGCATGCATACCTCCAACGCGGCGCATCCGCAGGCGACCATCGCGCTGCATACCGGCAGTGTGAATTTCGTTCGACCGTCGATGGGTTCGTGGGTTACTTATGGACTTGGTTCCGAAAGCGAAAACTTGCCTGGTTTTGTGACGATCAATCCGGTCGGTGGTGGTGGCGCGCAAAACTACGGTTCTTCATTCCTGCCCGCTTCGTTTCAAGGGACTCGGGTCGACCTTGAAGCCGGTGGCATCATGGATATTCGCAACAAGCACCTGACCAAGCTGCGTCAGCGTTCGCAGATCGACTTGATTCAAGAGTTGAATCGCGATCTTCTCGAAAAACACCCGGGACAGCGCGAGCTCGACGGCGTTATTCAGTCATTCGAATTGGCTTATCGGATGCAATCCTCGGTACCAACGGTACTGAACCTCACTGCTGAGAAATCGAGTACGCTGGATCGCTACGGCATCAATGACAATTCCACGCAAGATTTTGGAACACAGTGTCTGATGGCACGTCGGCTCGCCGAGTCGGGCGTGCGATTCATTCAGGTCAGCAAAGGTGGTTGGGACCAACACCGAGAATTGAAATCCAAATTGAAAGAGAACTGTAGCGCAATCGATCGACCCATCGCCGGTTTGCTGCAAGATTTAAAGGACCGCGACATGCTCAAAGATACACTAGTGCTCTGGGGTGGCGAATTTGGTCGCAGTCCACAGGACCAAGCCAACAGCGGCGACGGTCGTCGTCACAACAACACTGGCTACAGCATGTGGATGGCGGGCGGTGGCGTGAAAGGTGGCTTGCGTTATGGGGCCACGGACGAAATGGGCGGAACTTCGGTTTTTGGTAAACTGGGCACACACGATCTTCACGCCACCATGCTGCATCTCCTTGGCTTCGACCATACCAAACTCACCTACCGCTACGCTGGCCGCGATTTTCGACTGACGGATGTTTACGGAGAGGTTGCTGCGGAGATCCTGGCATAAATACATTTGACCGGTCACAAATGCATTCGAATCGCAACATCCCTGCTAGGCTATGATTAAATGTGGCCGAGTCGCTCGGCGACTCGGCTAAGCTCACGAAAATGAAGGCCGATCATTAATGAATGCCATCGAGTTGCGGAGCAACTCGGTGGCATTTAGGGCGTTTGAATCGGAGAATGCAGGAACGCCAGTAAGTCGGCGGCATCTTGTTGAGATAGTGAAAGTTCCAAGCCTTCGGGCATAAACGAGACATTTGAGTTCTGCAATCGTTCGATCTCATCGCGTGAGACGGTGCGAGTCACACCGCTGGCTTGCTTGATCGTCAGACTGTTGGCGGTCTCGTTAAAGAGCAGCCCTGAGAGTATCTCGCCGCTATCAAGTAGTACCGTGTAGGCCTGGTAGCCAGGTTGGATGTCGGCATTAGGGTCGAAGATGTTGGTGAGCAGTTTTTCATGGCTATGCTCGATGACGGTTGCGAGGTTGGGGCCGACGTCTTGCCCCAGGCTGCCGCGTCGATGGCAGTTGGCACATGACTTGACATAAACAAGCTGCCCCTTCGTGGCTTCTCCGGGTAACTTGGTTGCCGCAAGATATTGCTCAACGATCTTTTTGCGAGATGATTGGCCGGCTACATCAAGGATCGACTTAGCACGCTGTGCAAGTGACTTCACAGGATATTTCAGCAATCTTGCTCGCTGCGTCAAGTCGAGACTCCTTACCGGGATGCGGTTTGATTCTAATCGGTCGAGCAAATCGCTCGTCCAAGCTTCCCTGGAAAGCCACGCATCGAGGGCTCGTCCGCGCAGTTCTGGACTGAGTTGGGCCCACGCGGCAGACAAAGCCGTTGGGACTTTATCGATACCGCTCTGAGCCATCGCCTCGATAGCTTGCGACTGCAATTGCGGATCGGTCTGTGGCTGCAACCACTGCGATAACAGCTCGACTCCCGTTTCGCGATACTTGGCTGGTCGGCAGAGGACCTTCGCAGCCGCGATTCGATCCACCGCAGAGCGGTTGGTGTCCATGGACGTTTTTTTTGCCTCGACGAGCAATCCGTCAAGCTGATTAACCTCTGCGGTTAAATTACCGGTGTTGAGGTTTGCTAGTTGATGCAAGTCGGTTCCAACGCGTTGCAAGGCAAGAAGAAGTTCGTCGAGCGATTCAATTCGAGTTACTTCGCTGCTGTGCAACACACTTCGCATCAGCGCCGCGATGGTTGCGTCGTCCTGAGCTCCAATTGACTGACGCAAGAGCGGGATACGAAACGCCGCCAGCGTTTTCGCGTCAGCGGCCACTAAAGCTTTCACGAATTCCTGGCTATGCGGTAACGCGGAACTCATGATCGCCGACAGAAAGAAAGGTTCATTTGCGAAGCGAACCGCCAGGTCGGCCAATGTGCGCGCAGCCAGCGGTGATTTCCATTCACCCAGCGACAGCGCAAGTTGCAAACATACTTTCGCATCCAAATCCTGTGCCAGTCTGCAAGCCTCTTCAACAACTTCCGGAGACTCATGACGCTCGGCCAAGCGGATGGCATTCTCGCG
>JAYVHC010000223.1:0-5102 GCA_043771575.1 Planctomycetia bacterium | reverse complement strand
TCTACCTCATCGGTTATCGCGGTTCTGGAAAATCGACTATCGGCCGCTTGTTGGCGGAGCGACTCGATCGTCCGATGGTCGATACGGACGACTTGGTCGAAGCTGAGAGCGGCATGACGATCAAGGATATTTTCGCGACCAAGGGGGAACATTGGTTTCGCGACTTAGAGGCGAAGATCGTATCCACAGTTTCCGAGAGCGCATCTGCCACTATCGTGTCGTTAGGTGGCGGTGCTGTGTTCCGCGAGACATCGCAAGCGATTCTTAAGTCGACGGGAACTTGCATTTGGTTATCGGCAAGCGCCGAATATCTCTTTCAACGCATTCAATCCGACCAAGCCACCCAGTTGCGGCGACCGAACCTGTCGCAAAGTGGCGGTTTTGCCGAAGTTGCTGATATCCTTTCAAAACGAAGGCCGATTTATGAAAGTTTGTCGGACATAACCGTAGCGGTCGAAGGCAAAACGCCCGATGAAATATGCGATGAGATTGTGGATTGCATAAACTCTGCCAGCGCAGAGACGCCGCGAATCTCACGCCAAGGATCCAACGGCGGATAGTTGCCGATTGTAAGCACACGTGAAGAAGTAGTTTGGCATAACATTAGCCAACGTCGTTCCGCGACTCGGCAAGGCAGTGTCGCGGAGCGACACTGCCACATCGTTAAACCCAAAGAACGTCTAACGCAGCACTTAAGGCGAAAAAAACAAAAGCAGGGATGCGCAGCAACTCAGCTCTGGTCGTCAAGGAACTTCGGTGGTAACCGCCTTCGTCTCACTTCCACTTTCTGTGCGCATGCTGATAGTGTTTTTGCTATCGGTCCTTGCGTCGCGCTTCGCCAACTGGGCCATCTATAACTGGGCGCATTTCCGTCGCCAACTTGGGCCTTGGGCCAAACCGCCGAAGAATTATTCAGCGCATGCGTGGACAGATCATTTGCCGGTTTTCGGCTGGTGGCAGCTGCGTCGGGAAGCGAAGGAGCACGGTGCAAAGTATTGGTTGCGTCCATTGCTCATCGAGTTGATCTTTCCGCTTGCAGTGACGTGGTATTTTAACTTCTTAATCAAAGGTGGGACTCTGCCTGCGGCGCTCAAGATGTTCACGCCGATCATGCAAGCCGAGATGCATGGCCAGTTTATGGGGCACTTTGTGCTGATCACGTTGATGTCGATTGCCACGTTCATCGACTTCGATGAGCAATCGATTCCTGATACGGTGACGATTCCCGGAACGGCGATCGGCTTGCTGGGTGCTGCATTCGTGCCTGGGTGGTTGGGTTTTACTTCGGTACTGACGCCGGCGGGCGAAATGCCGGTTGAGATGGACGGGACGGCTCCGAATCCTTGGCTGCAATGGATGAACGAGCTGTGGGGATTGTATTTTGCGGTTGCAATTGTGCTTGTTTGGGCCTTCGCATTGTTGGATCGTCGCATTATTTTGCGTCGTGGAATGAAGAAGGCTTTCGTGTACTTCATCGCTCGATTGTTGCGCCCACATTGGCTGTGGAAGGTGGTGCTTGTCGTCAGCGCGGCGATGTTGGTTGGCGTTGTCATGGCATGGAATGAGCAATTGACGCGTTGGCCCTACCTGCTGAGCAGTCTGTTCGGTTTGGCTTGCGCGGGCGGAATCACTTGGGCAGTTCGAATTTCGGCATCGGCCGCATTGCGTGCTCAAGCGCTGGGTTTTGGTGACGTAACACTGATGGCCATGATTGGCACTTTCCTTGGTTGGCAACCGAGCATATTGATTTTCTTCATTGCGCCACTGATGGCTGTGCTCATCGTCGTCATTCAGTATTTATTGACAGGCGAAAAGGCAGCGCCCTATGGTCCCTACCTGTGCGCAGCCACTGTCGCCATGATGATCGGTTGGAGTGGACTGTGGTTCGGTTGGGCTATGCCTGTGTTTGCGCTTGGGCAAACGATTTTGGGTATCTTGGCTGCGTGTGTAGTCATGATGGGAGCGATGTTATGGATCTGGCGATTGATTCGCGGTGCGGTTTGGTCCGACGGCCCATCGTAGAGCGGTTGGCTGGCATCGGCTTGTCGCCGGTAACGCAAATCGCAGTACATGGACATCAACTGAAGGCAAGACGCGCGGGGCACATTGTTGTGCAGCATGGCCAATTGGTGGCGGTATTCGGGCGTTGGTGGCCCTACTTGGGCAATCATTTGCGAGCCGCTTGGGATCAGCGCTTTCGTCAGTCTAGCGAGGACCATTGCGAGTTGTTCTATCACACCGCCTTCAGCTCGCCGCAGTTTCTGACGCTCAGCTACCTTCATTCGGGCGAAAAGACTTCAGTGAGTTCTGTTTATGCCGCAACCTTGATATTGGACGAAATCGCACGACTCAAGAGTTCGTTGGCGATCGTCTGCAATGTGACCAATGATCGGATCAGCGACCGCGCGCTGGCTCGCTGGGGTTGGGAATCGCATTGCCATGCCTGGACCGGCAGACATTTTATCAAGCGGTTTTATGGCGAGTATCCACCCATTCCAGCAATTTGGCAAACCCGCTTGCGAATGTAATTCGCTATACTCGTTGTCGCATATTCTTGCGATCATCCGTATCGCACCCAAGTAAACCGCCAACGAGATGAACATGAGCCAAACCCCACCCAACCCCTATCAGGCGACGCCCCAATATCAGCCGCCACAAGGCCAATACCCATCCAGTGAAACCGATGCGACGGGTGGTGTTATTCCTTACAAGAACCCGCACGCGCTTATCGCATACTATCTCGGACTGTTTTCGCTCTTCCCATGCCTTGGTTTACTGCTTGCGATCCCAGCCTTCATCCTTGGAATTATGGGGCTGAAAAGAGTCAAAGCCAATCCAGCAATTCGTGGCACCGTGCATGCTTGGATCGGGATCGTCATGGGCGGCTTGATGACCCTTGTCTGGTCCGCAGCCATCGTGATCGCTCTGCTTGCAGCACCCTTTTTACAATAAACCGCGTAGTCTACGGATGCCAGAGGCCAGCAAAGCGTACGAAGTCACTAGGCAGCACACCCAGGCGAATGGATAGCCTACTTGTTGAACTAGCCCTTTCCGTCCGTCAGCTCGAGGTTCGGCCAGAATCGCTGCTTTAGCCAGACGTTGGCTAACCTGCAACACGCGACCGCTACCATCGATTTCGGCACTCAGGCCAGTGTTGGCAGCGACGAGCAGGGGCCTGCGGTTTTCGACGGCACAGAAAATCGAACATGCGAGGTGATGATCAAGGATGGACGAACCCCAAAACCAGCTATCGTTGGTAACGTTGATGAGCACATCGGGAGCCCGATTTTCGGCGGCTAGTTTGCGAACTTGCCATGAAATCAACTCCGGTAGCATGCTTTCGAAACAGATGTTCGGTGCAAGCTTGGTACCTTTAACGTCAAAGCATTTCACCTCTTTGCCTGGCTCGATCGAGCCAACTTGAAACGCATCGGCAAGAAATTGAAGCAAGGGACCGAGAGGTATGTATTCGCCGAACATAACGCGATGCATTTTGTCGTAGCGATCTTGATACATGCCGGCTGGATCGAAGAAGATAGCAGAGTTGAATCGCTGCGTGCGCTCGCTGTCGATAAGCGAAGCGTCGCAGCCCAGCAGCAAAAAGGGGCGATCTCGAATCGGCGTGGGGGGCGGTTGCATGACACTTTCATTGCGCGCGGCAGCCAACACACGTTTGATTCTCAGGCTGAATTCCTCGGCGGCTTTCTGTTTGTAGAATGCCATATACTCTTCCGTTAGGCTGCTATCCTGTTTCCGCAGATCACTCGGCAGTCCATGGGTGATATTAATTTCATTCCAAGGTAGCAGATTGGTGAAGGTGGATTCCGGCCAGACGACCAGGTCAGCTACGCCATGTTTTTGAGCAGCTTCGCGTGTCAGGTCGAGGTACCGGGCCCAGGCAACTGCAATTCGCTCGGTGTTGGAATCGAAAATCGTGGGCGTGTTCTCTTGCAACAAAGCCACTCTTAGCAAGGGTTTCGCTGAAGCGACGAGAGCGTCGGCTTGCTGCAATCGCCACCATCCATAACCGATCGTACAAATCAACAACATGGTCGCAAACGCGGTTGGAACGATCGAATCGCGCAGCGCACGCCGGCGATAGCCAGTCCCAAGATGCCACACCGCGACACTGACGGACACGATTAGAAAGCCGACTCCATAGCCGCCCAGTTGATCGGCGATTTGGATCATGATCGGCAGGTAAGTCTGTGTGTGTCCGAGTTGATTTGCAGCATAGCCAGTAATGATAAAACTCCTCGCGACTTCTAACCCAGTCCAGACGACTGGCGCGGCGAGAAACAGCGGCCAACGCCAGGCAATACGCAGCGTGCGCGTGATGCCGACGAACAACGGAATGTAAATCGCCAAGTAAATCGATAGTGCAATCCAGCCAAAGATGAGTGCCCAAAACGCGAGCCGAATTCCCTGCAAATTGAGCATCCAGAAGAGGACCCCAGCAAGGTAAAGCAAAAAGTAACCGCGTTTACCCGGCGATGACTCGCGTTCGATGACTACCAACCAACCGGCGGGAGCTACCCACGCTAGAAAACACGCCCCAAGTGGGGCAAAACTGGCCCACAGAGCAATTGCGCTCAGAAATGCAGGCAAAGCAATAGGCTGAAGCTGGTCTGTTCGCGATTCGCTTTTCGATTTTGTTCCGTCGCCAGGTGAGCCTTTCGACTTCCGTGTCCGTTTCATGGTTAATTCCGTTAAGTCTCGCTGCCGCTCCGCTCGAATGAACTTAACAGCCGATTTCCGTGTCGAGTGGACAGAATCGTAGCCGCCTCAACTTCCTATGTACAGCGGACTTCTGCCAGTCAGCGGCGGCGGCGAATGCCAGCGCCGAGTATCATACCTTTTTTGATTTGGCCCCTGCGACTAGTATGGGATTCTCCCAAGCTTTCTATTAAGCGAGCGACGCGGAACTTCATTTTCCAGAGTAAGCAAGGAACGACTGCTTCATGTTATGTGTGACGATTGGCCGGACCCGACATAAATACATGGTTGCCGAGTATCAGCACTTGTCGGAAATCGGGGCTGACTTAGTTGAAATGAGAATGGATTACATTGGGCGCGCTATTGATTTGCGACGCCTGCTGGCC
>JAYVHC010000222.1:0-4498 GCA_043771575.1 Planctomycetia bacterium | reverse complement strand
CTCGTGTACGGTTAGGGCTCTGGCGTGTGCTCGCGGAAACGGTAGCCGACGCCGCGGACGGTTTCGATCAGGTCGGCTAGGTCGCCAAGTTTACGGCGGATGGCGCGAATGTGGACATCGATCGTTCTTTCGAGTACAAGCGTGTCTTCGCCCAAGGCGTTCTCGATCAGTTCGTTGCGATCAAATGCGCGTCCGGGCTGGGTGATCAGTGTTTGCAGTAATCGAAATTCACTTCGCGTCAGTTCCAGCGGAGCGCCGTTCAAAAATGCTTGGTGACGACGGTTGTCGACGCGCACACCGGAATGTTCGACGACGTCGTCCTTCGGCTCCTCCGCTTCGACAGTTGTGCGACGACGATGCAGGGCTCGAACGCGTTCCAGCAGAACTCGCATACTGTAAGGTTTTACCACGTAGTCATCCGCACCGGCCGAGAAGCCTACCAACTGATCCACTTCTTCGGTTTTAGCAGTCAACATCAGGATGCCAGCCGCGCTGGTGCTGGCATGGTTGCGAATCTGACGGCAAACTTCGATTCCGTCGATTCCGGGCAACATGACGTCGAGGATCACGATATCCGGTTGCTTCTGCCGAGCTTGTTCGAGCGCTTCGCGGCCATCGAACGCCCGAAACGTATTAAAACCCTCTTTTTGTAGATTGTAAAATAGGATGTCCGAAAGTGCTCGGTCGTCCTCCACAATCAATACTCGCGGCTTTACCATAGTCTCGTTGGCTACGTTATGGGAAGTGGTAATCACAAGTCGAGTCAGCCTGTCGTTTGAGGTGGCAAATGTCGATGACGTACGATGACACCACCAACCATGTACACAACGTCTTCGGCAACATTGGTTGCATGATCGGCGATCCGTTCCAAATGACGGGCGGCTGAAAAGCAATGCAGCGCGGCGGGAACCCAGGCAGGATGCTCCTGCATGAGCTCGGATAACTGGTCGATAACCCGCACGTTGAGTGCATCGACGGCATCGTCGCGGCTGATCACTTGATAAGCCAAGTCGACGTTCAAGTTGACGAATGCGTTCAAGCCATCGCGAACCATCGCCGTTGTCAGTTCAACCATTTCACCAATCAATATCGGGATCGGAAAGTCGGGAACATCCGTCAAGTTGTAAGCTCGCTCGGCAACGTTGCAAGCCAAGTCTGCCATACGTTCTAAGTCGTTGTTGATTTTCATCATCGTCGTCAGCCGTCGCAAGTCAGTTGCCACCGGTTGGTGGAGTGCCAGCATTTTGAGGCACTCTTCTTCAATTCGAACTTCAATCGTATCGATCTCGCAGTCGCGATCGATGACTTGCTGAGCCATATCGCGTCGGCGTTCCATCAGGGACCTCACCGCCGCTACGATCATGTCTTCGACGTGCCCCGAGAGCGCTAACAAGCGGTGGTACGCTTCTTCCAAATCATGTTGTAAGTGCCTGGACATGAACTGATTCCTATCGAACTAATGAACTAATGGACGGCGGAAAACCCTCTTTTAGCACGTTCGTCGAAAGTTCGGTAGAAGTTTGGCCCAGTAACTTCTACATTTATGGTCCGCTGAATGACGAAAATCTAGCGAAAGTGCGTGAAGATTGCGCGAAGTTCCGAAAACCCGTTAGGCGGGCTCGATCGGCAAATAGACTTCAAAACAACTGCCGATGTTTGGCTGGCTGGTTACCGTCACCGTGCCACCCAACGCATGTAAGATATGCTTGACGATCGACAGCCCCAATCCGGTTCCGCCCGTTTCGGCGGTGCGGGCACTTTCGACGCGATAGAACCTTTCGAAAATCCTAGCTAATTCCTCTTTGTCGATTCCAATCCCGGTGTCTTCAACCCGAATCGTCAAGCCTGTTCCAACAGTTGTTAGACGCAAATTGACGTTTCCGCCAGCGGGCGTATAACGCACTGCGTTTGAGAGCAGATTGCTAACGACCGTTTGCACTGCCTCGGGATCACTGTGCATGAACAGCGGCGTCGCGGGGAGTTCTGTTGTGAGCGTAACCTGCTTTGCCCTGGCCATGACTTCCGCGGCATCGATCGAGCTCTCGATTTCTGATCGCACTTCAAAATGCACACGTTTTAGCATCGCACCGCCGACTTGAACGCGTGCGAGTTGTAACATCCCATTGATCAATCCGTTGATTCGATCGGCCTGCGAGAGAATGCCAACGAGAAATGTCTGAGTGGCTTCCGCATCTTCGATCGCGCCCATCTGCAGTGTCTCAGCGTAGGCTCGAATGGCGGCCAAGGGAGTCTTGAGTTCATGCGATGCGTTGGTGACGAAGTCGCGTCTCACTGACTCGATTCGCTTGAGCAGGGTTTCATCGCGCACGGTCATTAACGCCCCAACGCGATCATTGCCAAGTTGAATTGGGCGCACCAGGACGCGCAAGGAAAGTTGTTGATTTCCGTGTTCAAAGCTCTCCTCTTGAGGCGTCGAACTTTCGAGAACACGCTCAATGATGGCCACCACGCGCGGCGTGCGAATCACTTCAACCAAAGATCGATAGAGATAAGTTTCCATTGAAATTCCGATTAAACGCACAACGGCTGCGTTCGCTAACAACACGCGAGACTTGTCATCGACGGCAAGTACACCTTCTTGCATGTTACCCAGCACCAATTCACTGCGCTGCACAATGCTCTGCAATTCACTCAGCCAGCGATTGACGGACTCTCGCATGATGGCAAGTTGGACCGCGAGATCTTCATCACCCGGAAGACTTTCAGGCAGCCGCGCGACCTCGCTGTTCGTGATTTCACGGGTCGCATTGACCCAGGGCTGCAAAGCATCTCGCTTGCGTTTACTATGTTGTCGAAGGGTGTAAGCCGTAAACGCAACGACACAACATCCCAGCCCGCAGGTCGCCGCCCAAAGTGTCCACCAGATTCGACTTACACGTGAAAAGTCGGTCACGCGAGTGACTTGCACACCAATGATTTGCTGAGCTTGCTGGGGAAGCGCTCTAGGAGGAATAGCCACCAAACGACTAATACGCCACCTGCCTGTTTTCATGAGTGTCCACTGGTTGGCGTCAATGGTTTCATCCTCGCGATTAGATAGCTGAGGTGATGCCCCGTGAAAACGGTCGGCAGAGATGGGAATGATATCTACATCCCAACGCTCTTCGAGATCAACCCAACGCGGATCGTTTTGCCATGGATACTGCCACTGCTCATCGGAACAAATCAATGCCATAAGGGCTGAACAACCAACCATGCTGCGGTTTTCAGTCGCGCGCAACATCGCGTCCAATGCGGACGCACCGAGAGCTCCAACCAGCAGAGTTATGAGGAACCAAATTGCAGCAAGGCCTAACAGTAATCTCATTCGTATTTGCCAAATCGGTTTCATAGCCCGGCAGGAACTTGTTTCCGTTTGAACTATCTTAATAGTGCCGTCGCGAGCATAGCGAGGATTCTTCGAAGCGAACAGCGGCCAGGTTTCCTCTGCCAACGCCATAAAAACCAATGAAAAACAGGCTTTTTTCCCTATTAATTGGGGGAATCGGCGAATGACTCCCTCATCTAGAAAATGCATCTAAACCGAATGCAGGGTCTAAATTATTTCCCTGGCAACAAGAAATTTTGATAGGCAACGAATAAACACTTGTGCAGGATCTATCAGTTGAGAGGCTGGGTCGAGGCGGTTAATTTTTTCGGCAAAAGTCTTTTCCATAAGGTTTTTGCAGTGACAAGTCAGGCCGAAACTTGGCCAATGTAGGAAGCGTCATCTCAATCGCCCGCACGCACACGATTACATTCCTTGGGATTTACAATGAGTACGGTGAATAGGAAGTGGGAAAAGTGGATGGTGTTGAGCGCCGCTGTGTTGGCACTTCTCGGTGGCTGTAGGGATTCGGAGTTTTCGCATCGCCACGAAGCGGTGCAAGTTGCTCAATACTATGGGCCAGAATCGCAGCCCCACATGGCGACCATCCGATGGCAAAAAGCCAACAGCGATCTGGTGCAGTCGGTTTGTGCGCACCTGACGTTGCGTGAGTTGAGCATCTTCACAGCCACTCGCGATGGCTCACCGATATTGCCCTTTGTCGCAAAGCTACAAAATCTGGAAGCATTGAACATTGTCGAGGTACCACTGAACGATGATGAGTTGCGAGCGTTGGGTGAGGCTACGCGGCTAACGTCGCTGGAACTCTCGCGCACAGGGATCGGCGGATGGGGTTTACAGTTCCTCGCCAAACTTCCCCTTAAGCGACTCGTGATTCGCGACAGGCAGCTTTCTATCGAAGGACTTCGAGCGATTGCAAGCATGACAGAACTGGAAGAGCTTGAACTGTGCATTCCCGGCATTCACTTGGCGGACATGCCCACGCTCGCATCCAACAAGAATTTGAAGTCCGTAACGATCACGGATGGACATTTCAGCTACCGCGAGTTTGGTGGGTTGAAGTTCTTGATCGGCGCGAACAACTTGAGAGACTTGCATTTATCGGGTGTCAATTTGAACGACCGCACGCTTAAGTCGATTAGCACGCTA
>JAYVHC010000221.1:0-3102 GCA_043771575.1 Planctomycetia bacterium | reverse complement strand
CCACTCTGTAGTGCGACACTCTGGCACTCTTTACCGTCCCGGCAACGCCACTGATTTTCAGCTCGATGGATGCGTCCGGACCGGCGAAGTCATCGTCGTGATAATGCCAGACCAAGATCGCGACCTGTTTATCATTCCGGCTCGCAAATGCAGCTACATCCAGCGAACCGCGAACGCCCTTACTGATAATCTCATCGAGTGGGACTGCCAATCCCAGATAATTGAATTGATTGCGAACGCCCCGACTAGGGAAGGAACATAAATTCATTACTCGCAAGGACTGCGTGTGCGAGTTGTTCCCAGTGATTCAACCGATCGGTCGTTGTCGATTCAGTCGACGACTGTAGAAAATCCATCGCGACAGTCAGTTCGCCTGCGGTTGGCTGCCGCGAATAGGCTAGCTGCCACCCTAGCCGAATACGATCAGGGTCGGTGGACGCTCCAGTATCGAGACGCTTCGCAAACTCGCGGCTCATTTCGAACATAAATGGACCGTTGAGGACGAACAACTGTTGCTGCGGAACTGTTGTAACGTTCCGCTGGTCGCTGGTTACGTTCGGTTCAGGAAAATCAAAAAGCGTCAAAGTGGTATTGGGCGCATACCGACTGACGACGGTGTAAAGCGTGCGACGCCGCCCAGCTGGATTGTCCGCTTCGAAGCCGTTTAGTCGGCTGAAAAAATTGAATCCTTCGACTTCTTTTAATCCAGGTGTTGTTTGGTCGACCGATGGCCCACCTATCAATGGATCGAGCGATCCTGAGACACTCAACAATGCATCCCGCCAAGCTTCAATGTCCAGTCGTCGCGGAGTCATACGCCATAGATACTCATTGCCAGGATCATAGTCAGATGCAGGCCCTGGCAATTCGTCACCGGCGATTTGCAGTCGCACGAACTCGTCATAAGGCATGTCATCGTTGAAAGCTCTTACGACCCAGTCGCGATACAAATACGCGGCTGGTGTTGGGGTCAGGAAGGAATTCCCTTGATCGTCCGCGTAGCGTGCGACGTCTAACCAATAGCGTCCCCAGCGTTCTCCATAATGTGGTGACATTAGCAATCGATTGATCACTCGTTCCCAGGCACCGGGCGCGGCATCGTTCTCGAACGCAGCACACTCTTCTGGAGTTGGAGGCAGGCCGATGAGATCAAAGGTTGCGCGGCGAATCAATTCTTGTCGTGTGGCGGCTCGAACCGGCTGTAGCGATCGTTGCTCAAGGGCAGCCAACACAAAATAATCAAGAGGTTGCTTGGTCCAACGTCCGTTAGTTACATAGGGAGTCGCATGCTTTACCAGTGGCTGAAACGCCCAACGCTTGCGGCCTTCGGTGAAATCGATGCCAGGTTTTGCTGGAGTGGCCGTTACAGTTCCCTCTCGCGGATCAGGTGCACCCATGCTGACCCATTTTTCAAGGATGGCAACTTGTTCCGCTGATAAGGGTTCTTTGGGAGGCATCTGCAGCGCCTTATCGGCGTAGCGAACAGAGCTGATGAGTGCACTTTCGTTTGGTTTGCCCGGTACAACGATTGGCCCAGATTCGCCCCCTTGCTGAACACCCGCCCGATTATCAAGCCGTAATCCACCTTGTAACTTATCCGCATGCGCAGCTTCTTGACTGTGACATTCATAACAATAAGCCGCAAGAAGTGGTCGTACTTTGGCTTCAAAAAACTCGACTTTGCTCGCGTCCAGCTCTTCTGCATTCACCGGCCTTGAAAGACAGACGGCAATCGTGCTCATCCCAAAAATCAGCAGTGCTTTCAACATTAGCTTCACATTCATGCGATGATCTCACGTACAACGTTTCCGTGTACGTCGGTAAGTCGAAAGTCGCGACCACTGTATCGATAGGTTAACCGCTCGTGATCCAATCCCATGAGATGCAACATGGTCGCATGCAGATCATGTATATGGACAGGTTTCTCAACAGCTTTGAAACCGAACTCGTCGGTAGCACCATAGGTCATGCCGCCTTTAACACCGCCACCCGCCAGCCAAACGGTAAACCCGTGATGGTTGTGATCGCGACCATCATTGCCTTGAGAAGTCGGAGTGCGACCGAATTCACCGCCCCACAAAACGAGCGTTTCTTCGAGCAAGCCGCGTTGTTTCAGATCGCCAAGCAAGGCCGCAATGGGACGATCGACAACTTTAGCGTGATTACGGTGCGATTCCGTATTGCCACTGTGATGATCCCATGGCTGACTCTTGCCGCAATAAATTTGCACGACACGCACACCGCGCTCGACAAGACGACGAGCGAGCAAACAGTTTCGACCAAACGAAGAACGTTTAAAGCCACCGTCGCCACTGGTTGCGACCAATTCGGATTCGGGACCCGTCAATCCGTAGGCATCCATAGTTGCGGCCGACTCTTGGCTGGTATCAAAAGCATCAGCCGCAGAGCTTCCCATTTTAAAGGCCAGTTCGAGCGACTGAATTCGAGCATTCATCGCATTCTCTGCGCCCCTGCGTTCAATATGCATCGCGTTCAAGCGCTGAATCAAGTCGAGTTCTCGACGCTGCGAGGTTGGAGACAACTGCGCGTTTTGAAGATAAGGAATGACTTCGCCGGGATTGTACTCTTTAGGTAACGCGACCTGGCATCCTTGATAGATACCTGGCAAAAATCGACTACTCCAGTTCGAAGGCCCGTTGACCGGTTGCCCCTGCTCGCCAAGCACAACGAAGCCCGGAAGGTTTTCATTTTCGCTGCCAAGCCCATACAGCATCCATGCTCCATACGAAGGGCGATTGGGTTGTATGCTTCCGGTAAACATCATCCAGTTCGAAGATTCATGGACGGGCACATCTGTTTGCATCGAACGAATCACACACAGTTCATCAGCAAAACGAGCGACATGTGGAAACAGTTCGCTGATCTCGATCCCAGAATACCCGTGCTTTTAAAAAACTAAACGGTGAAGGCATCAGCCCACCGGTCGCGTTTTCAGTGGTCAACTTGACTGTGCTTTCAGGACGCTGGCCAGCGTACTTTATTAGAGCTGGTTTGGGATCAAATGTGTCGACCTGTGATGGGGCTCCGTTCATCCACAGATGAATGACTCGCTTTGCCGATGCGGGAAAGTGCGGCGCCTTA
>JAYVHC010000220.1:0-5333 GCA_043771575.1 Planctomycetia bacterium | reverse complement strand
GTCAGGCATTGCCAATGACTTGGGACTACGGAGAGACAAATCCATTTTCGTCGGCTGGTGGTACGTTGGACATTAACCTTATTTATTTGGTGAAGTGTTTCGCGACCCTTTGTGGTCATTCACTCGGATCAGTTGAACATGCGGACGCACGGACAGCGTCGGTTGGGGGCAGGTTTATTTCGACTGATCCACCCTATTATGACAATGTCGGATACGCCGATCTCTCCGATTATTTTTACGTTTGGTTACGACGTTCGCTCAGAGACGTCTACCCATCACAACTCGCTACTATCGCTGTACCGAAAGCGGAAGAACTAATTGCTGCGCCCTATCGACAGGGTAGTAAGGAGCATGCCGAAACGTTTTTTCTCGACGGTATGACGCACGCAATGACGAACTTATCAAAATTGGCACACATCTCCGCGCCAATTACAATTTATTATGCTTTCAAACAGGCGGATACAGAATCGGATGGAACCAACTCAACGGGATGGGAAACATTTTTGGACGCCGTTCTGAAATCGAATTTGTCGTTAACCGGCACATGGCCAATGCGAACAGAGCTGACCGGGAACCTAAAGAAGACAACCAACTCTCTGGCTTCGTTCATCATCCTGGTCTGTCGCCCGCGTTCAAAAACGGCGCTGACTATTTCACGTCGGCAATTCATCCGCGAACTCAACGCGACGCTGCCTCTGGCGCTCGATGCGATGACACGCGGGGTGACGGAAGAAGGCTCACACAAAGACACGAAGACACAAAGGGGAGCGAAGAATGGCGAACTGGCTTCTTCCCTTGGTGACTCCGTGAATCTGTGTGACCCCTCTCCTGCATCCCCAGTCGCTCCAGTCGATCTTTCCCAAGCGATCATCGGACCCGGCATGGCGGTCTTCTCGAAGTACGCAGCGGTTCTAGAAGCGGACGGCACGCCAATGACCGTTCGCACCGCCCTGCAACTGATCAATCGCTTCTTAGCTGAAGATGACTTCGATTCCGATACGCAATTCTGCTTGCATTGGTTCGAGCAATATGGCTGGGAGACTGGCAAGTTTGGCGAGGCCGATACGCTGGCCCGTGCCAAGGGAACCAGTGTCGATGGTGTGAAACAGGCCGGTGTGCTCTATTCGGCGGCTGGCAACGTGCGTCTGCTGAAATGGACGGAGTACCCGAGCGATTGGGACCCGCAATCCGATCAGCGGTTGCCGATCTGGGAAGTCCTGCACCAACTTATCCGCGTCTTCAACACCGACGGCGAAACGGGAGCGGCATCTGTCTTTGCCGCTGTCCAGTCCAAAGCCGAAGCCGCCCGACAACTCGCCTACCGACTCTACACGCTCTGCGAGCGCAAGAACCGGGCCGAAGACGCCCGCGCCTACAACGAAGTCGTCACCTCCTGGTCCGGCATCGAATCCGCCGCCGCCAAGGAACCAACCGCCACCCAACGCACTCTGTTTGACACGTAGAGGAACTACGCAATGGCTGAATTGGTCAACTCGATCAAGAGACTTGATTTTAAGAATTTAACCGTTTTCTCGGATGCACACTTTGAGTTTGCAAACGGGTTGAACCTGATCGCAGGAGAGAACGGAAGCGGCAAGACACATATCCTAAAAGCTTGTTACTCAATCGTTGATTCTTGTACATCGCTTGATCCGAACGTTGTCAATAATCAGCCCAAGAAGGGTGAACTAGCGTCATCCATCGCGAAGAAACTGGTTGGCGTGTTCCGTCCGGATCAATTGGGAAGATTGGTGCGTCGACAGCCTGGTCGCAATCGTTGTGAGATCAAGTGTCATTTTACCGTTCTGCGACAAATTCACTTTTCTTTCAATACAACCAGTAAGACGGAAGTCACAATTGACGTTTGCCCTAAGCGTTGGGTTGAAAAGCGTCCCGTATACTTACCACCGCGAGAACTGCTGACCATCTCGCCCGGTTTCGTATCTTTATACGAGAATACGCACCTGGAATTTGAGGAAACGTACCGTGATACTTGCCTTCTGTTGGCGTCTCCACTCGCCAAAGGGCCTCGCGAGACTCGCATCAAGCAATTGTTGGAACCTATCGAGGAGGCGATGGGCGGAAAGGTCGAATCCGATGGGACCGGTCGTTTCTACTTAAAGACCGCATCCGGTTCGATGGAAATGCACTTAGTAGCTGAAGGATTACGAAAACTCGCGATGGTAGCCCGCCTGATCGCAACTGGGCAACTGATCGACAAAGGATTTTTGTTTTGGGATGAACCCGAAGCAAACCTCAATCCCAAGGTTATCAAGAGTGTCGCGAAGACGATTCTTCATCTCTGTCGAAACGGGATTCAAGTCTTCGTGGCGACCCATAGCCTTTTTCTGATGCGCGAGTTGGACATACTCCTGCAAACAGAGGAATTCAAAGACACGCCAGCCCGGTTCTTTGGTTTGCACTCTGGAGATAAGGGTGTAGAAGTGAAACAGGGCGATAGCATTGATGATATAGGCGAGATCGCGGCCCTACAGGAAGAACTCAGCCAATCGGATCGTTACCTCGAATCGGAGCCTAACTGATGCCGACGATTACAGAAGGTAAGCTTCAGTTCGACTTTCCTGAAAATTGGTTTGCCTCAAAATTTGATGAAACGAGCTTCTATGTCAATCAATTCCAATCCGTTTGCGGCGGTGCGAAAGCGGTTGATGTGATTGCCGTCGAACCGAATGCGTGCCTTTGGACAATTGAAGCCAAGGACTACCGTCAACATCGTCGCACCAAAATTATTGACTTAGCGGATGAGATTGCGGCCAAGGCGCGAGATAGCTTGGCGGCGATCATGGCAGCACAGGCCAATGCAAACAATGCTGACGAAAAACAATTTGCACGCTTGGCAGTACGATGCCCACGAGTTCGAGTCGTTCTACATTTGGAACAGCCGACAAAACACTCTAAATTGTTTCCGCAGGCAATTGAACCATCCAAAATAAAGCAACGACTAAAACAACTAATCAAAGCCATCGACCCTCATCTGCTTGTCCTAGAATGAGGCCGGATGCAAGGGGTGGTTTGGTCCGTTCATTGAAATTTGAAAACCCGCCGCGAAAGCAATGGTTGGAACAATCGAAGATTTCCAAGGAGCAAAATGATGTCAGAAACAATTGAAGCCCGACTAGCCAAAGTCGAACGAGAATTAGCGATCCTCAAGGCCAAAGCAGCACGCGACAAATCGAACTGGATCGCTGAGATCACAGGCTCGTTCAAGGACGATCCCGACTTCGAGGAAATCGTGCGATTAGGCAAAGAGATGCGCGACGCGGAATTGCCTGAGGAGGATTAACCAGATGTACATTCTGGATTCTGATCACCTCAGCATTTTGCAACGGCAGCAAGGCCAAGAGTTTGAGAACCTCGCCCGCCGCTGTTCTGCGCTTCAACCCGTGGATTTCTTCGTAACGATTGTCTCGTTTCACGAACAGTTCAACGGCTGGACGAAATACGTCGCTCGCGCGAAGGATTCAGGTGCATTGGTTCGCGGGGTACACGGAATTGGAAACGGTCGTCGACAGCTTCGCACGCGCCCAAGTGCTTCCGTTCAGTGCTGCGGCGGCAGATGTCTACGATGAGCTTCGCAAGCAACGCGTGCGCGTCGGGGCGATGGACCTGCGAATCGCGTCGATTGCCATCGCAAATCAGATGACTTTGCTGACTCGGAACACGGTGGATTTTGAACGGGTTCCGAATTTGAACTTCGCGGATTGGACGTTACCCGCGACAACTTGACCACGATCCAGCGCCCGTTGTGAATCGGGCATTGAATTATGAAATGGGAAAAGAATTAGGTAATAGCCGATGACAATGAAACCTTGGCGAGAAATTGCTGTTCCGCATCGCGACGTGCTGGAAGGAACCTTTCAGCAGTCGGAGTTCGCGGCCGACATCACGGCGGTGCATTCCGGAAAAGCCACCAAAGAATACCAGGATGCCTCGGCGTTCTATGATCGCACCTTCATCACTGAGGGGATGCGATTGCTGCTGACGCAAGTTGCCCAGCGGCTTATCGGCAGGGGTGGCGAGCCGGTCATCCAGCTTCAAACCGCTTTCGGTGGCGGCAAGACGCACACCATGCTGGCCGTGTACCACTTGGCCACTCGCAAGTGCGCTCTTTCAGAACTGGCTGGCATTCCCTCGCTGGTCGAGCAAGCCGGAATGATGGACGTCCCCCAGGCCCGCGTGGCGGTTTTGGACGGGACTGCTCACGCGCCCGGCCAAGCCTGGAAACACGGCAAGCAAACAGTCAAGACGCTTTGGGGTGAGTTGGCATGGCAGCTTGGTGGAAGCGAAGGGTTTGCGCTAGTGAAAGAAGCCGATGCAACGGGAACGTCACCGGGCAAAGACTTGTTGCGTGAGTTGCTGGCCCAGTACGCACCGTGCATCGTGTTAATCGACGAACTCGTCGCCTACGTCCGGCAGTTTTCAGAAGGCCAGACGCTGAGCGGCGGCAGCTACGACACGAATCTGTCGTTCGTCCAGGCGCTCACGGAAGCGGTGAAGCTAGTTCCCAATGCTATCGTCCTGGCATCGTTGCCGGAATCCGAAGTCGAAGCAGGCAGCCAGCGCGGCGTAGCGGCACTCCGAGCGCTCGAAAAGACCTTCGGTCGAATCCAGGCGCTGTGGAAGCCAGTCGCCACGGAGGAAGCGTTCGAGATCGTGCGGCGGCGACTGTTCGAGCCGGTGCGTGACGGCATGACACGCGACGCAGTGTGTCGAGCTTTTGCAGATGCCTATGTAGCCGAAGGTTCCAAGCTTCCCGCCGAGACCCAGGAAGGCCGCTATTACGACCGACTGGTGCAAGCCTACCCGATCCATCCCGAGGTGTTCGATCGGCTTTACGAAGACTGGACAACCATCGACGGATTCCAGCGCACACGCGGCGTGCTGAAGTTGATGGCCAAGGTCATCTACCGGCTTTGGAAGGATGACAACAAAGACCTGATGATTCTGCCGGGTAGTCTTCCGCTGCACGATGGCAGTTCTCGGAACGAGCTGACCTACTATTTGCCCGCCGGTTGGGATGCGGTCGTCGAAAAGGACATTGACGGCGACCGGGCTGAGACGACCGAACTGGAGAACAAGGAGCCTCGATTCGGCCAAGTGAACGCCGCTCGTCGCGTGGCTCGGACTCTATTTCTTGGCAGCGCTCCGTCTTCCGTCGCCGGGAAGGCTGGAATTCGCGGCTTGGACCGTGCTGGTGTCCTGCTTGGTTGTTTGCAGCCGGGCCAGACTTCTGCAACCTATATCGATGCATTGAACCGATTGGCAGATCGACTCCACTACCTGAACAGCTCTGGAGACAAAGCTCAGGAAGC
>JAYVHC010000219.1:0-4628 GCA_043771575.1 Planctomycetia bacterium | reverse complement strand
CCGGCCATCCACTGGTCAGTGCCTGGCGCGACCCCAAGCATCCGGCGCATGATCGGTTAATACTTACTCCCCACGCCGCGTTTTACAGCGAAGAGGGACTTCTCGACATGCGCATCAAAGGGTCGCAGAACTGCCTGCGCGCACTCTCGGGTGCAACGCTTCGTAATGTTGTGAATGCTTAACGGGTGCACTTTTCAGCAACATCCGTAGCGAAAGCTCAACGGTTCGCACGCTACTCCCGTTAACCTTATTGAATTGGGTGGCACGCCCCTGAGCCGCGATATAATCGCGGTGGGTTTGTGAGCCGCTGGCGTTAGCCACGGGTCTCGAAGTTGTGGTCGTTGGCTGCTTGTGATTCGTCCAATGCTTGTTCGCTGGCCGCGAATCGTTTGGCATTTGACAATCACCGAGTAGGTTGAGTCGTCTACTTCGAAACCCGCGGCTAACGCCCAATGGCACTCACTTTAGGCCCGTAGGTCCGGGAGGCTCTAAACATGTTTGTATTGCGCCACCACTGCCACCGGACTCCAACGGCAAATCACAGGCTGAAACTTTCATTCGGATAGGGATGGTTAGTCGCCTGAGTGCCGACTATACAACCACTCTTTTGGCTACTGGAAAACAGTGTTTTCGATTTGTCAAATTTTCTTGGAGAGGGAGGGTGTAGCGTGGATGAATGAACAAGGCTGCGCGTCGTGTCACCATGTGCCATTCCTGCTGTGGTCGCATCGAGCGGCTCAATCGCATGGTTTAGCTGTCGATGACAAGAAGTTGACGGAGTGGGATGAGTGGACTCAGAGGGATTCACTATCGCATCGCAATTTGTTCCGATTGCAAGAGTCCGCGTCTTTACGGCGAAGTACGTTCTAGCCGAACTTTCTTCAGCGGCAGCGAATAGAGGTAGATATCGCGCGGAACTCCGTCAGGCTGTGTCGTGATGGTCAGCTGTCGATCGTGCTGGACGCCTGCGAAAGGAAATTCGTGGCACACGATTCTTGATCCGGCATTGAGTTTCTCCAACTGTGGAATTAACTTGATGTTCATTTCGGGCAACAAGTAAAGCGTTATGACCGTTGCCTCATGGAGATCCAGCTCGAAGATGTCCTGGTGCTCGATTTGTACCAGCTTTTCGACTCCGTGTTTCTTAACATTCTCCTTTGACTGGATAACCTTCCTTTCATCGATGTCGTAGCCCACGGCTCGGCAACCGTACCGTTCTGCAGCAGCGATTACAATTCGGCCATCGCCGCACCCCAGGTCATACAACAAGTCGTCTTTATTGACGCGGGCCAACTCCAGCATCTTGGCTACAATCACGGGGGGAGTTGGCACATGGATGGCGGTGTCTTTATTGCTCGACGGTGGCTCATCAGCTCGAGTTGATTCGCATAGCGAGACCAAACTGAAAGCGATTAACAGGCCAAGGAGTGCGCGTGCAATCATGAAAAGATTCCTGGATTTGTTGAACTCTCCGCCGAGACCGGAGCGGCATGCTGATTGTAGGCCACCTGTGCACGCGTTGATAGAACGTCAATAAAGGGAACACCCGGGAAGCTTACGCCATTCAATCGGCGACTCGAGGGTGGGCAATGGGATCGGCAGATTGCCCAGCATAGATGGAACGTCCGCCGTCCACCGGCAAGCACACACCAGTAATAAAAGGACTGGTGGCGAGAAACCATGCAGCGGAGGCCACGTCGTCTGGGGTGCCTTCGCGTTGTAACAAGCATTCTTGGACAATAAGTTGCCGGCGATGTTCACTTACTTCCTCCGCCAGCAGTACCGGACCCGGGAGGATGGCGTTGACACGGACTTTGGGATTGCGTGTAGCGAGTTCGACGGCCATCGATTGAGTGATGCTAACCACGGCGGCTTTACTGGGGAAATAGGCTGCAAAATCGCGATACGGCCGAATCGTCGACCAGTCTCCAATGTTGACAATCGCGCCTCCTTGAGTCTGTTGTGTCATCATCAGACCAAATTGCTGATTGGTTAAGGCGGTTCCCAGTGCGTTGATGGCGAAGAAGTGGGTAAAGTCTGCCGCTGTGGCCTGCTCGAGTGAAATGGGTTCCCAGATAGCGGCTGAGTTCACGAGTACGTCGAGTCGGCCATAGCGGGAGGCGATTTCCTCGGACCATGCGCGGACTTGCTGTTCATCGCTGACGTCACCCACGACTAACGAAACAGTGTGCCCGGCTCGTTTCCAGCTAGCGATGAGTTTTTCGGCGGCCTCAATGGAGTGGTGCGCGTGCAAAACGATTTGAAAGCCAGCATCGCGAAAACGTTCCGCAATACACCGTCCAACGCGAGCTACGCCGCTGCCAGTGATCAAAGCGACGGGAGACTCGGTGCCGAAGAGACGATGATTCGCGCTGCTTTTGGTCAAGTTAGTCATAAGCTATAGATTCGAATGCGTTCTAAGATAAAAATAGTGGCTGCTTTAAATCGGGCGATCCCGCAAACTGAGTTAACTGGAGTCGATATGAGTGGTTGGAAGTCTCTTGCGTTGCTTATTTGTACATTGTCAGCGACTATGAGTTTCGGTCAATCGAGTGAGGAAGCACTGCGAAAGGTCTTCGACGACTACCACGAGCAGTTTCTTATTCTATTTCCGTTGGAAGCCACGGCCTTCGGCGACGCGCGGTACAACGATCAACTGCAGATCGATATCTCACCCGACTTTGCCGCCAAAAAAACGCAATTCTACACACAAACGCTTGAGCGACTGCGGGCAATCGACCGCAAATCCGTGAGCGATTCGCTGCAGCTAGCGGCAAAGATACTCGACTACGAATTGAGTTCGCGGCTCGAAGCCATGCCGTTCAATTTTGACCGAATTCCCTTCAATCAATTCGAAGGCTTGCCGCTGACCTTTGGCCAAATGGGAAGCGGTAGTGGCAGCCATCCATTCAAGACGGTCAAGGACTACGACGACTGGCTAAAGCGTATAGACAGTTTTAGCGTTTGGTCGCTGGCTGCGATCGAACGATTTCGAGAAGGGATGAAAGACGGGTATGTGTTGCCCAAGATTTTGGTCCAGCGCATGGTGACACAACTGCTAGATCCAACGATTGTATGCGATGATCCTGAGCAGAGCCTGTTCTACGGTCCGATAAAATTGATACCGAAGTCTTTTTCGGAAATGGACAGAAATCGACTTGTGGTGAGTTATCAGTCACGGATTGCCAAGCAAGTCGTTCCGGCTTATCGCCGAATGGGTGAATTCCTGCGCGACGAGTATCTTCCGAAAACGCGTCAGACAGCGGGAATATCGGCGCTGGAAAGCGGTCGTTTGCAGTATCAATATTGGGTTCGGCGCTGGACCACGACTTCGTTGAGTCCTGATGAGATTTTCCAAATTGGTGAAGCCGAGGTAGCAAGGATTCGCAACGAAATGGAGTCCGTGCGCGTACAGATGGGTTACCAGGGCAGTTTGCCTGAATTCTTCGAGCACTTGCGAACTGATCCTCAATTCAAACCCTTTAAGACGCCGGAGGAAGTGATCGCTTTCTTTGCGGCGATTCAATCCAAGCTGGAGCCACAATTGAAGGGTGCGTTTTTGAACCGCCCCAAAACGCCCTTTGAAATCCGTCGCACCGAAGCGTTCCGCGAGAAAACGGCGAGCGCCGAGTACATGCCAGGTTCGGAGGATGGTTCGCGGCCTGGGATTTTCTATACACCGATTCCGGATGCTTCACAGTTCAACATTACAAGCGGCATGGAGTCGCTGTTCCTGCACGAAGCGATTCCAGGGCATCACTTTCAGATTTCCTTGCAACAGGAAAACCAAGAGCTGCCCAAATTCGCGCGTTTTTTATGGTACGGAGCGTACGGCGAAGGCTGGGCGTTGTACTGCGAGTCAATGGGTAGAGAACTCGGTCTTTATACCGATCCAAAACAACGCATCGGCGCGCTGGGCGATGAAATGCATCGGGCGATTCGATTGGTCGTGGATGTGGGTATGCACTGGAAAGATTGGACGCGCGAGGACGCGATCAAGTACATGATGGCCAACGAACCCATCAGTGAAGAGGGAGCAGTCGCTGAAGTCGAACGCTACATGGCTTATACGGCTCAGGCACTTTCCTACAAAATTGGACAATTGAAAATCAGCGAGTTGCGAAAGCGATGTGAACAACGCCTAGGCGAAAAATTTAGCTTGCCCAAGTTCCATGACGAAGTGCTTCGCAATGGCTGCATGCCTCTAAACATCTTGGAGACGCGTTTGGATCGCTGGGTACCGTAGCTGTCGCGGCATCCAACGGCGGGTCACGCTCGATCAAGTCAATCGAAAAACTCCGGCTTTGGAGGCCGGAGTTTCTATAGCGTTCGACGAAGAAGACCGACCAAAACCTAGTCTTTTGGCATCAGAACGGTGTCGATGACGTGAATCACACCGTTCTTGCAAACGATGTCGGTCTTGACGACCTTTGCGTCATTGATCTTTACACCGTCAGTGTTCGCAACAATCTTAACTTCTTGACCCTGAACCGTCTTGGCTTTTTCCAGCTTCACAACGTCAGCAGCCATCGCTTTTGCAGGGATGACGTGATAGGTCAAAATAGCAACTAGCTTTGCCTTATTCTCTGGTTTTAAAAGCGTTTCGACCGTGCCCTTCGGCAACTTTG
>JAYVHC010000218.1:0-2039 GCA_043771575.1 Planctomycetia bacterium | reverse complement strand
CGAGCCGCCAACTGCATTAGCGTGCCCGCCATGACAAATTCGATATCGTCAGGATGTGCCGCGATCGCCAAAACGTTCTTGTTCGACATGCAATTCTCTAAGCAGGTGATATGGAGACGACAACTGCTTTGAAGGCGGGCGTCTTTGAAAGTGGGTCAAGCGTTCGCGGTACCAGGATGTTTGCTTCAGGAAAATACATCATTGCATTGCCGGGCTTGATGGCGTCGAATGGACGCGCGAGATAGCCGGTTATCTCGCCCACCTCGCTGCGCACAACGCAAGGCTGATCTGGTTTAAGGCCGAGTCGCACTAGATCATCCGGATGCATGAGCACCAAGTCGCGTCGCTCCTGGCCGCGATACAAATCTTCCTCTTCATAAACTACGGTATTGAATTGACCTTCGCTGCGAATGGTCATCAAGCGAATTTGCTTTTCCCCAGTGCCACGCAGCTCCGGCAACTCATAGCGCTGCAACACCGCGCGGCCATCGCTGGTCGGAAAGGTTGGTTGGTGAAATGTGCGGCCATCGATCTGAAATTCCTTCTTCGTCTGGTCGATATCACGGATCGCTTCGTAACCCGGAACGACCTTACTAATCCAATTGCGAATCGTGTTGGTCTGTTCCATGTCGTCCCAGTTGATTACCTCTGAGTCGCCGACCAGACGGCGACCGACTTCCGCAATCACCTGAATTTCACTGCGAGGTCCCGGCAATCGGGCTGCGCCGCCATCACTCAAACGCACAAAATTGAACATCGATTCTTGTGTCGTCGGCTGTGGTTCTTCATCGCGGGCTAGCACCGGCAAGATCAGTGTTTCGTTGGCCAAAGCGTGAGGATGGCCGGTGTTCAGCGTGGTACTCAGCGTTACGAGCAGATCTAGCTTGCCCAGCGCGCTGCGTGCATAAGTGGCATCCGGGTTCGAACCAAAGAGATTTCCGCCAAGACAAAAACCAGCCTTCAAGCGCCCCTCTTGTGCCGCTTCCATACAGGCCATCGTATCCAGCCCTGGAGTCGTTGGCAGCGTCACACCAAAGTTCTGCTGCAATCGATTCAGTATCTCGTCCTTCAGCTTGGGAGTCACACCTACAGAGCCGATGCCTTGCACGTTCGAGTGCCCACGAATCGGCATCATCCCAGCACCTTCGCGGCCTACCATCCCGCGAAGCAAGGCGAGATTGACGATGGCCGCTACATTCTCGACTCCATGTACATGATGCGTGATGCCCATCGTCCAAGCAAAAATAGCGGCCTTCGAAGTGGCGTAGACACTCGCGATATCACGCATTTCGTTCTCGCTCACTCCGCTCTTCGACGTCAGCTCGCTCCACCTCAGCCCCTTAAGCCAACTCAAATAAGCATCCAAATCGCGACAGTGTTTTTCCAAAAACAATTTGTCTTCCGCCCCCAGTTCAACAACCGCTTTGGCCATGCCACTGAGCAGCGCAAGATCGCCTCCGATATGCGGCTGCACGATGTGCGTAGCGATCTTGGCATTGAACAGCATGCTCCGCCAATCGCTGGGAATCCGGAATTTTACCAATCCAAGTTCACGTACTGGATTGATAACAATCACTTTTCCTCCACGCCTTCGCAGATGATTCAGCGACGTCATCAAACGCGGATGATTGCTGGCTGGATTGCCACCAATGATCATGGCTAGATCGCTGCGCTCAAGATCGTCAAGAGTTACTGTTGCAGTTCCCGTACCGAGCGAGCGATTCAATCCGACGCCGCTAGCTTGATGACAATAATAGCTACAGTTGTTGACATTGTTGGTGCCATACATACGCACCATCAATTGAAGCAGAAAGCTTGCTTCGTTGCTGCTTCGGCCACTGAAATACCAAAACGTTTCGTCGGGAGCTAGCCCCTTCATGCGACGTTCAATGCGGTCGAATGCGTCAGCCCAAGTGACTGTGCGAAAGTGCGTCGTGCCACGTTCGTAAAGCACCGGTTGAATCAGGCGACCGGAAATTTCTAGTTGCCGAGGGGTCCATTGCTGCAACTCTGCAATACGATGACGTCCCCAAAAATCC